>JABSOL010000057.1:8273-14246 GCA_013215985.1 Campylobacteraceae bacterium | reverse complement strand
GGCACCACCCTCACAGAGCTGGCCCAAGAAAAGATGAGGTCTCTAACACCTCTCTCCCCTACAACCGTTACAGTTATGGAGCTACTTTTTTTTTTTTTTTAATCTTTTTAATCAATATTTTTATCTAAAGAAGCTAAAGTTTCTAAAAGTTTTATAGGTTTTTTAATTCTTATACATCCGTGTGAAAATGCTCTATTTATATATTTAAATAAGTATTTTGAAGGAGTATCATGTAAATAAATTGAATATTTATTAGGAAACATAAATTTTAATTTACCTAAAGGATTTTTTTTACTTGGCATTTGAATAAATCTCATAGGAGCAGATGAAGAATTCCCAATTAAATCATTATCTAAATAATCAATCCAATTAATATTACTTATGTCATATAGTTTTGAATCAGAACTCCAGTTCTCATGTACTCTAATACCTCTTGGTTCAAGATAGTCTGGGTTTTTAACGAGAAGTGGTATTATTTCTTTCTTTACAATTGTTTGAGGTATTCTCCAATAAGGATTTAATACAATATATGAAATTTTGTTTGAAAAAATTGGAGTTGGAAAAATTTTTTTCCCAACAATAACATCAATTTCTAATTTAAGTTTATTTTTATCATATAACTTAAGTTTATATTCTGGAATATTAACAATTAAATGTTTTTTACCAAGAGTTCTAGGAATCCATCTCATTCTTTCATAATTTAATCTTAATTGGGTTAATCTAGATTTAGAAGAAATATTTAAAGCTCTAATAGTTTTATATCCAGCTTTTCCATCAGATACTTTACCATGGTTTGTTTGAAAAAATTTAAGTGCAATTTTCATATTTGAATCAAAAATATTTTCACAATCAGTTTTTTTTATATTTTTTTCTACACATTGTAGATCTAAATTAATAGGCTCTTGTTTTAATCGGGTTCTAAGAATATTAATTTTCTCAGACTTTGATCCAATACGTGGATAATATTTAAATCTTTTTACTTTAATAAAACCACCCTCAGCTTCAAGATCTTCATAAAAAGATATAAAAGAAGCAAATTCAGCAGCTTTTGGAAAAGTAATATCTACAGATGAAAAAGCAACATTTAGATTTGAATGTATCATTGCTTTTCTTAATAGTTTTTCTTTGTTTTTTCTTGTTGAGTATTTAACCCAAATACCCATAATTTCTTCTTCTTTATTTATTTCACGTAAAGATTTTGAGAACTTTTTCCAGTTAATTAGTCCATTAGATAAAAAGTTCATATATTTATTATAAATTAGTGTTAGCTCAAAATCAAGTTCTACAATATTAGAACTTGTAGTTGATTCAATAACTTCTAAAATTAATTCATCAATTTTATTAAAATCAAATAATTTAGATATTTTTGGTTTTAAAACAGGATCATTTTTTATGATATACATCAAATCATAGGAAAGTCTTTTTACGCCATATTCATCAACCCAAAATGTCTTGTATTTATTAAGTTTATAATAACGTTTTAAAAGTCTTTTATTTTTTAATTTGTAATTATTAGAGAAGTTTTCTTTGATTTTTGAAGATGTTTTTGAATAGAATTCTTCTGAATAATCAATTTCAGATATTGAAGAAAATAAAAATAATGGTAATAATATCAATATAAGTTTATACATAATCAACTCCTATAACATTTTAAAATTATATTACAATAACAATTAAAATAATATTATAAATTATTACAAGTAGATTATTTATAAATTATTTTAGTTTGTTTTGTATAAGTTAGTGCATCTGTTTCAAAAGTAGGAAATGGATTAACAGGACTATTATATTCTTCACTTAGTAATGCTTTAGTACTCAATTCAACCCTAAAAGCTTCAAAACTCTTATTCGCAGGTTTATTTACTCTTCTATTAAGTTTAAATTCATTATTAATTGAAGGATTAGATATTCTATTATTTAAAATTGTCATTTTTTTCCATTAGCTTTTTAGTTTTATTATGATAACTAAATATACATAAAAAAAGATCTATATTATTAAAATTCTTATATTATTTTTTTATATCCATATAAGGTAAGATTAAAAAGACTAATTAGAGTAGTAATCTAAATTATCTTCTCTTGCCCTATTCTATATAATGCAAAATCATATTTAATTGGATCATTTTTATCAAAAGTTCTTAAGTTATTTGTAATTTCTAAAGCAGATTTTAAATCATAAGTTTTTCTACTTAGAAGTCCTAGTTTTTGAGATACTTTAAATGTATGAGTATCAAGTGGTAAAATTAAATCTTTTTTATCAATTCCAGTCCATAAACCTAAATCTAAATTATCTTTTCTTACCATCCATCTTAAAAACATATTCCATCTTTTATATGGTGAGTTCCCTATTTCTTTTATTTTTCCTAATTTATCTCTTTTGAAATTATTAGAAATTAAAAATGTATATCCTCTTGATTGGTAATCATTAACTTCTCTTATTTTTGTAATTAAATTATCAATTCCTTCTAATACAGAATTATCTTTTTTATATGATTCTAGAAACATATTATTAAGTGAGTCTTTTTCTTTTAATCTTTTAAAAGCAATAAAAATAGCTGTTACATCTTGGGCATTTTGGAATCTATAATAAAATGAATTTAGAGTGTTTATAATTGTTTCTTCTTTTTGTTCTAAAAGCGAAAAATCTAGAGATTCTAAAAATTTAACAATTAAAGTAGCTTTTCCATAAGCAAATAAAGCACATAATAAAATTATATACTCATCGTTATATCGTTTTGCAACAAATAAAGGATCTGGTTTATCTTCACTTAATTCACTTAGAGAATTTCTTAATTCACATTCTTTATTTAATAAATCTTCTATATTTTCCAAAATATTCCTTTTTGATTATCTTCTAATCTAGCTTTGATATAATAGCGTTAAAAGAATAGTTAAGTCTTAAAAATAGGAAAATTATGCAAAATATATTGATTACTGGATGCTCAAGTGGAATTGGTTTAGAAACAGCTTTAATTCTAAAATATAATGGATACAAAGTATATGCAAGCGCTAGAAAAGATAAAGATATTAAAAATCTAAATAAATTAGGTTTTATTACTTTAAAAATAGATGTAAGAAAAACAGAAGATATAAAAGCTGCATTTGAATATATTTTAAAAGAAGATAAAAAACTTGATGCTGTATTTAATAATGCAGGTTTTGGGCAACCTGGTGCTGTTGAAGATTTATCAGTAAAAACTTTAAAAAAACAGTTTGAAACTAATGTATTTGGACTTCACGAAGTAACAATTCAAGCTATGAAAATATTTAGAAAACAAAACTATGGAAAAATAATACAACATAGTTCAGTTTTAGGAATAATTTCATTAAAATTTAGAGGTGCTTATAATGCAAGTAAATATGCAATTGAAGGCTTATCTGATACTTTAAGACAAGAAATATCAGGAAGTAATATATCTTTATCTGTAATTAATACAGGTCCAGTAACTTCAAAGTTTAGAGAAAATGCATTAAAAAACTTTACAAAAAATATTGATATTGAAAATAGCTTTTTTACAACAGTATATAAAGAAGATTTAAAGAAAAGATTAGAAAATTCAAAAGATAAAGTACCATTTAATTTACCAGCATCAGCTGTTTCAAATATAGTTATAAAAATTATGGAAAGCAATAATCCAAAACCTAGATATTATGTTACAAAAGCTACTTATATTATGGGATTTCTAAAAAGAATATTATCAACTAGATTGTTAGATAAAATATTAAATAAAATGTAATTTCATTTAGAATAAAAAAAAGCTTCTTTATAATAAAGAAGCTTTTTTTATATAGAAAACATTATTTAATATATGTTTTTCCATAGAATCTAATAGTTAAAGCAATTACTGCTAAACCAATAGCTAATAGCATATAAACAGGATATCCTAGCGCTGCAGGAATATATCCACAAACAACTGCTACAAACCCTACAAATAGAGCATATGGTAATTGAGTTGAGATATGGTCCATATGATCACAAGATGAAGCCATAGATGATAAAATTGAAGTATCAGAAATTGGTGAACAATGATCTCCAAAAATAGCACCAGTTAATACAGCTCCAACATTAAGAACAGTATAAGTATGTAACTCAGACCCTTCTAAACCTGTATGAATTCCAACTGCATTTGCTAATGGAATAGTTAAAGGCATTAAAATACCCATAGTTCCATAAGATGTTCCAGTTGCAAAAGATATAAATGAACCTAAAATAAATATAATTGAAGGTAATAAGAATTGAGGAGTAGTATCTGCTAATAATGTAACAATATAAGCAGCAGTTCCAACTTCTTTCATAACAGCAGAAATAGTCCAAGCAAGTACAAGAATTACAGCTGTAATAACTAAAGCTTTTGCTCCAAATACCCAAGTTTCAATTGCTTCATGAATATCAAAAATCTTTTGTTGTAAACCCATACCAATAGCAACTAATGAAGCTAACAAAGCAGCCTCAAAAATAACAATAGAAGCATCAGCAGATCCAAAAGTTTCTCTTAAAGCATAAAATGTAAATGGATCAGCTTCAATTTTTGCAACAACTACTGCATCTAAAGCAGATAAACCATTAAAGTAAAATCCAATAAACGCTACAATAATTAATGTAAGGATTGGAACAATTGCATTAGACATAGAATATGAAACACCCTCTTTTGGTAACATAAAAGAACTTTCTTGATTCATAATTTCTTTTGAATTTGGATTAGACACAGCACCTGTTTCATAAGCACGAACAGCCGCTTTATGCATAGGTCCAAATTCTCTTAAAGATAAAGCAGAGAAGAATACAAATGCTAACATTAAAATATTATAGAATCTATAAGGTAAAGTTTCTACAAATATTCCAAAAGCATTTACTTCTACTTGCCCAATAGCAGCATAAGCATCTTTAATTAATGATAATTCATATCCTACCCAAGTAGAAATTAATGCAAGTCCAGCAATAGGAGCAGCAGTTGAATCAATAATAAATGCTAATTTTTCTCTTGAAACTTTTAACTTATCAGTAACTGGTTTCATAATAGGTCCCACAATTAATGAGTTTGCATAATCATCAAAGAATATAAAGAATCCCATAATCCAAGTATATAGTTGTGCAGATACAGGTGTTTTAGCACGAGCAGCTAGTTTTTCAGCAATAGCACGAGGTCCACCCATTTTTGTAATAACAGCAATCATTCCACCAATAGTTAAAACTTGTAATACAATTCCTGCATTCCAAGAATCAGCTAATGATCCAACCATTTTTTCAGACATGTCTGCAAAGGCATTATAAAAAGCAGCAAAAATATTTGCTCCTGAAATATTTACCATAAATGTACCTGTAAAAATACCAATAAACAAAGAAAAGATTACGTTTCTTGTTACGAAAGCTAAAACAATAGCTACCAAAGGTGGCAACATTGTTAACCAACCATAAATTTCAGCATTTTCTTTTGCATCAGCAAATACCATTAATGGTAAAAGAGCTACAAGTAAAATACCCTGAATAATTTTGTTCAATATATCCTCCATACTTTTTAATTAATATATTGAGCGCATTTTAGCAAAACTTTCTAATTATTTAAATAAAACAAGGGATATAAGGAAGCTTAAATATAAAATCTTTTGTATTTTACACTTTTTCCATTGTATTTATAAGTTTTTTTATGTTAGCTTTGATAGATTGTGTAAAAGCTTTTACTAAATTGTCTTTGTTTTGTAATATTTCTTCTTTTGTATAACTATCATAATCCGAATTATATGCGTATACTTCAGTATTTTCATAAACTTTTTTATTATTTGAATTCATAATTAATAATTTAATTTTTAACTTAATTTGATATTTTTTTGAAAATATGACCTCCCCGATCCCACACACAGATTTTCGTGTGTCTGTGTCCGATACTTCATGCACATACAGAAAAATCCCTCCCCCCCGAAGAACCACTTAAGAATACTTTCCATGATTTTTGTTTAAATATTTTTTGTTACATT
>JABSOL010000057.1:0-8263 GCA_013215985.1 Campylobacteraceae bacterium | reverse complement strand
TATATGTGTAAAGTTATTATTTGATGTTTTATTTAATAATTGTTTGTTGATTTCATTTCTAAGTAATGAACTTAAATTAATATTATAAAGTAAAATACTTTTTTCTAACAACAAAGCTTTATTATTAGCTACTTTAGGTCTGTATGTTCCACTTGTTCCTAAACTAAGATGTTTCCCAATACCAGAAAATATTCCTAGTGAAAAAGAGACCGGAGAATCTTTTTTTTTATCAATTGAAGAGATAAGAATATTTTTATCTATTTTATATACAAAAGTTTTATTAGTAAACTCAAAGTCTTTTTTACTAGAACAAGAGATTAATAGAAAACCAAACACTAGAATATATAAGATATTTTTCATAATATACCTCGCCTTAACGTATACTCTATACTATTAAGGCTTAATATATAATAAGATTAATTATTTTCTTAAATAAGTTAAAGTACTTTTTCCGAATTTTTTAGTTTTGTAAACTGAGAATTGACCTAAAGTTTCAGGTATTTCTACTGTACTTTCATGTTCAATACAAATCATGAAAATATTGTTAATTTCAATATCTTTAATCATTTCAAAACTTTTTTCATAAATATTTTCCATTCCATCTCTAAAATCAAATGGTGGATCAATATATAAAACTATTTCTTCATTAGAATTTTTTAAACTATTTAGTAATACAGGAAGCTCTAAAAAAGTATCTCCGTAAATTGTTTGAGCATTTCTAACACCTAAATCTCTACAGTTTTTTCTTAAAACATTATATGATCTTTTATTAATTTCAATAAAATATGCAATTTTTGCTTCTCTTGAAAGTGCTTCTAAACCAATTGATCCAGAACCTGCGAATGCTTCAATAAAAACTTTATCTAAAATATCAAATTGTAAAACATTAAAAAATGATTCTTTTAATCTTGATTTAGATGAACGTGTTACTTCTAAAGATGGTAATTCTAATTTTTTACCTCTGTAAAGCCCTGCTATGATTTGTGTTGTAAATATTTGTTGTTTCATGAGTCTCTTATTATAAATTTTTCCTATTATACTATATACATCTTAATTTTAAAGAATTCTTAGTTCTTTAGTTTTTTACTAACAATTCTTTTTCCTTCTTTTCTTTTATTTTTATCAAATATTGCCACTAAAACAAGACCTAATATAATTAAACCAAGACCTTGAATAGTAGATAAATATATTTTTTCATTTAAAATAAAATATATAAAAATTAAAGATAAAAATGGCGATATAAAAATTAAGTTTGTAATTTTTGAAGTGTTAATTGCACTTTGCATTGCTTTTAACCAAAATAAAAATGTAATTCCCATTTCAAATAAACCAATATATAAAGCACCTAAAATACCATTTATCTCTGGAATAACAAAATCTTCTGTACAGATATAATATATAATTATAATAGGTGCAGATATTAAAAAGTTACAAAATAATCCTACTACTGGATCTATTTTTGCTTTTGTAGAGAATATCCAATAAAAAGACCATAGAACTGTACTTAGTAGTGCATAAAATAAACCTTCTACATTTGAGAAATCTAGCGAAAAAGGTGAACCTTTTGTGGCAATTACAACTACTCCAAAATAACATATAAAACCAGCAATAACATCAATTAATCTTAGTTTTTGTTTTAAAAATGGAACAGATAAAAAAGCTAACATTAAAGCCCACGAATAATTAATAGCTTGTGCTTCTTGAGCTGGCAAGAGCGAATAAGCTTTAAATAATACTAAATAATATAAAAAAGGATTTATAAGTCCTAAAATAAAAACTAATAAAAAATTCTTTTTAATATAATCTTTTACTAAATGTACTTTCTTTTGATAAACTAAGACTATAAATAAAATTAATAATGAAAATAAACTAGAATATAAAACTAAAGCACTTGGGCTTAAGTATTCTAGCGATAATTTAAAAGCACTCGCAACTGTTGACCATAAAAATACAGAAACTAAGGCATATTTATATGCTAATGATGATGACTTGATTATATATCCTTTAAAAAAACGAATAGTATCAAAATTATTATTAGTTTTACGTTGAAATCTTAAATAAGTTTTGAGTATAATTTCAAAAATCTTAATTAAGGTATCTAATGCCAAAAGCAAAATTAAAAAAAATATTACCAGATCATAATAAAATTAAAAAAAATAGAGCACTTAAAATCTTTGGTAAACATATCAATAAAAGAGAAATTTGGAGTTTAAATAGAAAAAAAATTTTAGGTGGAATATTTATTGGAATATTTGTAGCTTTTATACCAATGCCTTTTCAAATGGTATTAGTAGCAATCTTAACAATCTTATTTAATGTTAATTTTCCTGTAGCTTTTGCATTAATTTGGATAACAAATCCTGTAACTATGCCTTTTATTTATTATTTTGAATATGAATTAGGAAATATTTTATTAAGTAAGGAAAATGCAATTGAGTTTTCATTTGAGCATATGAATGATAATTTAAGACAGATAGCTTTATCTTTGTATACAGGAACTCTTTTAGTATGTATTGTATTTAGTATATGCTCAGTTTTGTTAGTAAATTTTTTGTGGATTAAAGAAGTTAAGAAAAAAAGAAAAAAGAGGGCTTAAGAGCCTTCTATCTTGCGTAAGATAGTGCTCTTAATTCTCTTATTACATTTACTTTAATTTCCCCTGGATATTGTACTTTTTCTTCGATTTCTTTAGCAATTTCAGAAGCCAATAAAATAGCTTCATCATCATTTACTAAATCAGCTTTTACAATAACTCTTACTTCTCTACCTGCGTTAATAGCATAAGCATTAATAACACCAGTTTTTGAAGTAGAAATCTTTTCAACTTCTTCTACTCGTTTAAGAAATGATTCTAATACTTCTCTTCTTGCACCTGGTCTAGCAGCTGAAAGTGCATCAGCAGCACAAACAGCAGCAGATTCAATATTAATAGGTTCTTCATGACCATGGTGGGCATAAATAGCATTAATAACAGTTGGTGGTTCATCATATCTTCTACACATATCAACACCTAAATCAACATGAGATCCTGGGAAATCATGAGTTAAAGCTTTACCAATATCATGTAATAATCCAGCACGTCTAGCTAAAATTGCATCTCCACCCATTTGAGAAGCTATTAAACCAGCTAGGTGAGCTACTTCCAGCGTATGTTTTAAAGCATTTTGACCATAAGAAGCTCTATATTTAAGTCTTCCTACAAGTTTTGCAAGTTCTGGATGCATTGATTGAATACCTAATTCAATAATTATATCTTCACCCTCTTTTAACATTTTTGAATCAAACTCTGATTTAACTTTATTATAAATTTCTTCTATACGTGCAGGTTGAATTCGACCATCTTCTATTAAATCTTTAATAGTTTGAGTAGCAACTGCTCGTCTAAATAAATTAAAAGATGAAACAGTAATAGTATTAGGAGTATCATCAATAATAATATCAACACCTAAAAGCATTTCTAAAGCTTTAATATTTCTTCCTTCTTTACCAATGATTTTACCCTTAGTTTCATCATCATTAATAGGAATATTATTAATTAGTCGCTCAGCTGCAAATTCACCTGCATACCTAGTAACTGCATTTGATAAAATATTATTAATTTCTTTTTGAGAATTTAATTCAGCAGTTTTATATTTTTTTCTAAAAATTGATGCAATTTGAGCACGTGAATCTTCTTTTACTTTTAGTATCATTAATTCTTTTGCTTCTGTTTGTGTTAAACCTGAAACATTTTCTAATACTTTAATTGCTTTTTCTATTTTTTCTTCATATCTTTCTTTTTGAATAGAAAGACCTTTTTGTAAGTTTTCTAAAGTTTCGTTTTTTTCGTTTATATCTTTTTTTTCGTTTTCTATTTTATTTAATTCTTTTTCTAAGTGTGTATTTAATTCTATTTCTTTTTTCTCAATTTTATTTAACATAAAATCAAATTCTTTTTTAGCCGTTCTAAATTCTTTTTCATAATCTTTTTTTGCTTTAAATTTGGCATCTTTTAATAGAACTTCAGCTTCATGCTCGATTACTCTTGCTTTTGCTTTTGCTTGTTCTATATGTACTTCAAATTTAGTTTTGTCGAATTTAGATTTTATAAATAAAGTTATTAACGATACAATGACCGCTAAAACCAATCCTTCCAATAATAATACATCCATATTCAAAACCTTTTTAATATTTATTTAATTTGTCACAATATAATCTGCTTGAATATCATAATGATTAGATAAAACTTTAGAGCTTTTACAATAAGTTAATTGTGTAAATACAATTATAGGTTTATGTTTTAATCTATAAAAATATCTATCATACATACCTTTTCCAAAACCAATTCTTTTATACAAAGCGTCAATCCCAACAACAGGAACAATAGCTAAATCAATTTTATTTTTTAAATAAGAATTGTTTGGTTCTTTTATACCAAATTTTTTAATTTTTAATGGCAGTCTAAATTTAACTGCTTTAAATGAATCCCCTATCATATAAGGAACATATATTTGAACTTTTTTTTCTTTTCTAAGTCTTTTTATTAAGGGCATTATATTAACTTCCATTTTTAAAGGAAGATATAACAAAATATTTTTACAGCCCAAAGAATTAATTAATTTGTATAATTTATTTATTACTATATAATTTGTATTAACTTTTGAAAAACGGCTTTTAAATTTTAATCTTTTAATACATGATTTTCTAAAATCACTTTTATGATCTTCTAACATATTTAAGCCTTACTTAGATATTATTCATATCTTAAAAATATTTTACCTAAAGGACTTAAAATGCAGTTTAAAAAAATAGCATTTTTTGCAATTTTATCACTATTAGTATTTACTGCCTGTGATTCAAAAAACAATAAAAATGACAATGTTAAAAAAGAAAAAGTAATCAGCTACCCTACTATCATACTTAAGCAAGTAAATGGGCAAGAAATTGAGATTAAAACAAGTGAAAATAAACTAACAATTAAGAATTATGAAAATAAAGTAATTTTACTTAGTTTTTTTGCAACTTGGTGTCCGCCTTGTAAAGCTGAAATTCCACATTTGATTAATTTACAGAATAAATACAAAAAAGATTTTGAAATAATTTCTGTTTTAGTATCTGATAAAAAAACAAATGAAGAGTTAACTTCTTTTATAAGTGAGTATAAAATTAACTATGCTTTAACAAATGGAGAAGCAAATAATGAATTAGCAAAACACCTTGGTGGAATTAGAACAATTCCTACAATGTTTATGTTAAAAAAAGACGGTACGATTATGGAAAAATACTTAGGTATGGTTCCTGAGGAAATGTTAGAAAGTGATATACAAAGGGCTATAAAATAATGTTTAGTTTTTTTAAAAAGAAAAAGAAAATAGAAGAAGTTGTTGAAGAGATAAAAGTTGAAGAAACTCCTGGAATAGAAGAAGAAACGATAGTAACAACTCAAGATAAAGATTTATCTTCAGATATTAATGAAAATACTCAAGATAAAGAAATAGTAGAAGATGTTCACGTTAATGAACTTATTGTAGAAAATGAAGTTGAAGAAGAGAAAAAAGGATTTTTTGCAAGAGCTTTAGCTAAAACTGTTGAAAATCTTAATACTATTATTCCAATTAAAAAAGAAAAAATATCTTTTGAAGATATTGAAGAGATTTTAATTGAAGCAGATATGGAATATGAAATCATTGAAAAAGCAATGGATGGTTTAGAGCCTATGATTGCTAGAAAAGATTTAAGACATAGACTTGTAATGTTATTTGAACATGCACCTTATGTTGATATGAATAATTTACCTAAACCATTTGTACAATTAATTATAGGTGTTAATGGTGCTGGTAAAACTACAACTATTGCAAAACTAGCATCAAGATTAAAAAAAGAAAATAAAACTGTTTTATTAGGTGCTGGAGATACATTTAGAGCAGCTGCAATTGAGCAGTTATCTACGTGGGCTGCAAAAATAGATGTTCCAATTATTAAAACAAAACAAGGTCACGATGCTTCTGCTGTTGCTTATGATTCAATATCATCAGGAATTGCTAAAGACTTTGATCATGTAATAATAGATACAGCAGGAAGACTTCAAACTCAAACTAACTTATCAAATGAACTTAAAAAAATTGTTAAAGTTTGTGCAAAAGCTATGCCTAATGCTCCTCATCAAAAATTAATGATTTTAGATGGAACTCAAGGTAACTCAGCAATTGCACAAGCAAAAGCTTTCCATGAAATGGTTGGAATTGATGGTATTATTGTTACAAAACTTGATGGTACTGCTAAAGGTGGTGCTTTATTTTCAATATCTAATAGATTAGAATTACCTATATTTTTTGTAGGAATTGGAGAAAAAGCTGAAGATTTAATTGAATTTTCACCTTCTTCTTTTGTAGATTCATTACTTGATGGAATTTACTCAAAATAATACAAAAAGAAGAGATAAAATTTTATCTCTTCTTTTTAAAACAATATAAAAATCAAAACTTTTATTCTTCTTTAAAATTATTTATACTTATTTAATGTATAATGTTTTAATTAAATTTTTTATACAATTTCAAAAAATTAAATATTTATAATAATAAAAGGATTTTTCAATGAGTAAAGTTGGATTAATATACGGTAGTGATGGTGGAATGACTGAAGATGTTTGTAAGAGATTAGTAAACATTTTAGGTGAAGATAATGTAGAAATGATTGAAGTTTGTGATTCATCTGCTGATCAAATTTCATCTTTTGACAATCTAATTCTTGCAAGCTCAACTTGGGGTTCAGGTGATTTACAATCTGATTGGGAAGATTTCGAAGATACTTTAGACGAAATTGATTTCTCTGGAAAAACAGTTGCACTTTTAGGTCTTGGTGATCAAGATGGTTATGGTGATACTTTTGCTGAAGCAATTTCTTTATTACATGATAAAGTTAAAGCTGCAAACATTATTGGTCAAACTTCAACTGAAGGTTATGATTATGAAGAATCTAATGCTGTAGTTGATGATATGTTCTTAGGACTTGTTATTGATGAAGATAACCAAGATGATTTAACTGATGATAGATTAGCTGCATGGGCTGATCAAATCAAAGGTGATTTAGGTCTATAAGATTAAAGTTTTAGGAAATTCTTTTTCCTAAAACATTTTAAAAAAATAAAAAACTCTCAAAAAATAAAAAACTTATTCAAAACAAACAAATTCTCTTTACATTTTCTAGAAAAACTTTAAGATTATTTTATTCTTAATTATCTATTACTACTACTCCCTATTTATTATTTAATTTATATTTTACTTTGTTATATATTTTACTATGTAATACATAGTAAATTGCTATATACTATATTACAAGGAAAGACTATGGATGAAAACGAATATAAAAAATGGTTATCTCAATTTAGAAAAGGATATATCGAATTATGTACCCTACTTGCTTTAAAAAAAGTAAAAAGTATGCATGGTTTAGCATTATTAAAATATTTTGAAAATAATTCACTTAAAATAAATGAAGGAACTTTATATCCCTTACTAAATAGAATGGAGCAAAATGATTGGTTAATCTCATCTTGGAATATTCCACAAACAAGTGGACATCCAAAAAGAGAATACAAAATTTCTAAAAAAGGTGAAGAAATTTTACCTTTTTTATTAGAGGCTTATGAAAAACATCATAAATCTTTAAATAATTTAAAGGACACATAATGACTACAAATGATTATCTAAATGAATTAAAGAAAAAATTGCAAAGTTTAGATTCGAAGACTAAAGAAAACATTCTTAAAGAAATTAAATCTTATATAGAAGAACAAGAGTTATCTTATGAAAGTTTAGTTGAGAAGTTTGGAACTGTAGATGATTTAGCTTCTTCTTATTTAGAAGATAATCCTATAATAGAGCTAAAATGGTATCAGAAAAAAAGATTTTATATAATATTTTCTATTCTTTCTTTGATTATTATTTCTATTTATTTTACACAAAAAGATCCTTATGACTACTCTTTATATAATGAAAATAATATAAATACAAAAGTTAAAATGAAATGGATAAAAGTAGATAATGTAAAAACTTTAGATTTAGTTCAATCAAAAGTTATAATTTATTCTTCTTCAAAAACTTATCTAGAATATTCTTGTAATAAAAATAAAGTACTTATTTTAAATAAATATTTATTATCATGACTGTTTCGTAAAAAATAGTAAAAAACCAGTATATAGCACACGAAGAAATATTTATTACTGAATAATATTAGGTTTATGTCCTTTTTATATACTTTCTGACTAGAACTGTGTTAAATATTA
>JABSOL010000056.1:8009-14288 GCA_013215985.1 Campylobacteraceae bacterium | reverse complement strand
TAGAAGAAATAAAATCTTTTATCAATAAAATAGATAAAAATATTATAGATTTAATTTCTAAAAGATTTGATTATGTTAAAGAATCAGTAAAATTTCAAAATACAGAAGATGATATTCTATTAAAGAATAAAAAAGAAGATGTTTTTTTAAATAAAGGTTTTGATAAAAACAATGATTTTATATCTTTAATAAACAAAGATATATATAAAGTTCTTTTAACTTCTTTTGAAAAAGAAGAAATGAAGATTTTCGAAAAAAAGCAAGAAGAAAAATTATTAGTTGAAAAAATTATAAAAGAAGAAAAAAACAAAGTTAAAACAAATAAAACTATTTTAATTGCTTTAGTTGGAAATTATGATGAAGAATCACCTTTACATAAATTAATTCCTCAATCTTTAGAGTCTGCTTGTGATAAATTAGGATTTAATATTAATATTGAATGGATAGATACAAGAAGAGTTAATGTTAAACATTTAAAGAGTTTTGATGCAATATGGTGTACACCAGGTGCTGTTTATAAAAGTACTCAAGGTGCATTAAATGCAATTAATTTTGCAAGAGTAAATAATATTCCTTTTTTAGGTACTTGTGCTGGTTATCAACATTGTTTATTAGAATTTGCAAGAACTGAGTTAGCCTTTAATCAAGCAGATAGCTCTGAACTTAATAAAAATGCAGATATGCCTCTAATATCTGAGTTAAAATCAAAACTAGTAGAAAAAGCAGATGAAATCAATTTAATTAATAATTCGAAAACTGCTTTAATTTATAAGAATACAAAAATTAATGAAAACTCTGAAAGTTCTTATGGCCTTAATCCTTATTATATTAATATATTTGATAATTCTTCTATGAGTTTTGTGGGGTTTAACTCTTTAAATGAAGTTAAAGTATTAGAAATAAAAGAAAATGATTTTTTTATAGCAACTGCTTATTTACCTGAGAAATCTATCTTAGAGAATAAAACTCACCCTTTAATTGAAGAATTTGTAAAAACTGCTTATAATAAAAAAGCTTAAGCTTTTTTATTATTCGTTTATTAAACTTCTTTGGTAATATCTATTTAAATCAAATAATCCAGAATTAACTTTATCTTTATTTTTAAAGTCATTTACAAACCAATCATAAGTTTGCCAAAACCTTTTATCTGCTCTGTTCACACCATATGTATACATTGTTTTCTGATCTTTTTCATCATTTTTATAATCTTTAATTAGTGATACAAAACCTGAGAAATCTTCTATTTTTATATCAAAAAAGAAATTAGGATAAGATCCTATGTATCCTTCAATAAAATTTAATTTATGTTTTGAAGGAACTAATCTATCTTCTTCATCAAACATAAACCTTACGTTTTTATGCCATTTATTTACAATTATACTATAAACAAAATCTTTATCTTTAATTCTAACTCTTATAAATGAAACATTAGTATTTGAATTATTTATTGTTTTAATGAAATTATTGGAATTAGCTAAACTTAACATTTTAAATGCTTTTTCTACATCTTTTTTATTTCCATAAGTTTTTGGATATTCAAGAACATCACTATCTTTTATAAAATTAATAACATCTCTTTTATTATTTGTATAATCTAATACTTTATTTACAAATTCTTTTTTATAGTCTTTACTTGAATATGTAACTTTTGTTTTTATGTTTGTTTGTGTGAATGACTGATACTGCTGCGCAAACCATCCTTCATACCAAGAAGCAAATATTTCTTTTCTTGAGTTTTCTGGCAAATAATTTAAAAAATTTGATTCACCTTCTACTCTTAAATTATCCATATATTTTCTAGTTAAAACTTGATGTGAAATATTTCCAAACACATCAAATCCAGCTACTAATGAGTAGTAAATTCTCTCTAAAAGTGGATAATCAATTAACCATAAAGTTTTTGGAATATCACCTAATGCACCTTTATGAATTGAAGATGAGTTAAAATGTCTGTATATAGTTAAAATAGAATCATTTTTTTTATTACCTTTCCAAATTGAATTTATGCCTAATCCATTTGGATAAAACTTATTATATTCTTCTGCTCTATTTGATAAATATTTTTTTGCTTTTTTATCATAAGATAAAAAATCAGTAGCTTCAAATAAAGAAGGGTTCGCACCTTTTTCATTTGGCAGTGATAAATCACTTAAAGATTTATATAAAAAATAATCATTTTTTACAGCTAAATCATATTCAGGTTTTAAAAACATAACCCAAAAATGATCATTAATAACATTTAATGCTATTTGTCCTCTGCATACAGGACCTCTAATAAAATTCATAATAAAGTAATGAACATTATCTAATAAAAATTGATATTTTGCTCTAACAGGTATTTGCTCAAAAGATATAAATGGGTTAGCCGCGATTTTAATATCATATGATTGAATATAAGGAATAGAGTTCCATTTATCTTCAAAAAATAGTTTTGTATATCTTTTAAGTTTTGAAGGACTTAAAAAATAAACCATATGTGTTTTATGAACTATTGTTGATTTAATTTCTTGGAGCCTATAATAAAACTTAACTTTTGGATCTGAATATACAAATCTTGTAGCAATTTGATCTATTTTTTCTCCTGTATTTGTTCTTGATCTTATTATTTTATAAAACTTATTATTTATATTTTCAATTTTTAAGTGAGCTAAATAAAGATGTTCATAAATATATCTTGACATCATTTGATTTTTTATACTTGTTTGATTAAAAAAGTTTTCATAAGTTTTTATCAAATTTTCTTCTTTTATATTAATTATTTCTTTTTCATCATTTTTTCCATTGTTTTTTATCCAGTTTGCTATTAAATCATATTCTTTTTCACTTAAAGCAGGCATACCATAGGGCATAGCATGCTGTGGTTTATCATTATAATATTCTTCTAATTCATTTTTATCTTTTGCACATTTTAATTTATCTGATTCAGGATCATAAGAACCTATTATTTTGGGATAATATTTTTTTTGTGATAAAACTTGCATTAGAATTGAATTGTTAAGATCATCATCTATTATTGAAGTAAAACCTTTTTTTCTCCAATCTTTTGTAGATTTTGCATCAATAAATAATCGTGTAGGATTGGCAGCTTCAATTCTTGTGTCATACATTGATATTTTAGTAAGGCCCCTTTTTAACCCTTCATAAGAAGATAGCTTTAATTGGCAAGGCGCATTGTAACAAGAATGGCACGCTACGCAACGTTTATCTAAAATAGGTTTTATATCTTTTGTATAAGATATTTCATTCTTAATATAATTCCATTTTACAGCTTCTAGCTTTTTAGTAGAACAAGCAGTAAAAATTATAGTAAATAATAGAATAAACAGTGAATTAATTATATATTTCATTTAAATCTTTCAAAATTTTATTTCAAATTATATCTAAATATCAGTTATTATTTATAGCATTTTAGTTATGATTTGAACAAACTAAGGATATAAATGCAGCATTTAATTACTACTTCTGATTTTACAAATGAAGAGATAATAGATCTTTTTGAAGATGCAAAAAAATTTCAAGCTTTAAGATCAAATAAACTTCTAGAAGGTAAATTAATAGTTACTTTGTTTTTTGAAAACTCAACAAGAACTAGATCAGCTTTTGAAATAGCTGCTAAAAGATTGGGTGCAGAAATTGTTTCTTTAGATGTAGGAACTTCTTCAAGAAATAAAGGTGAAAGTATTTTTGATACTGTTGCTAATATTAATGCAATGAAACCAGATGCAATTATTATAAGGCATTCTGAATGTGGTTTACCTGCTACTTTATCAGAACACGTAAACTGTCCTATTATTAATGCAGGTGATGGAAAAAATGCTCATCCTACACAAGCTTTATTAGATTTATTTACAATGATTGAACATTTTGATGGTAATGTAGATGGTAAAAAAATCGCAATCGTTGGTGATGCTAGAGCTTCTAGAGTTGCAGGTTCTAATAAAAGATTATTGCCAAGATTTGGTATTGATGTATGTTTTGTGGCACCTGATTGTTTTAAAATTGAAGGAACTGAATTTAAACAATATAATCATATTTCTGAAGTTATTGATAATGTTGATATTGTTATGAGTTTAAGAACACAATTAGAAAGACATACTGAAATATTTTTTGAATCAGTTAATGAATATGCAAAAGATTATTGTATTACATCTGAGACTTTTGGAGATAGAGATCTTTTACTTCTTCATCCAGGACCTGTTAACAGAAACGTAGATATTTCTGATGAAATGTTAAAAGATCCTAGAAATAAAATCTTAGAACAAGTGACTAACGGTGTTGCTGTAAGAATGGCAATATTAAAAAAACTTATAAAATAAGAATCAAATGATAAATAAAGACTTAATAAATAAATTAAATAAATATGGATCTTTAAAAGAACCATATTTATTTATAATATCATATGATAAAAAATCTTCTGATTTTTATCTACTTAAAGATTTACCAAAAGATGTAGAATTTAAAATTAATAATAATACTATTCCCCAATCTTCATCCGTAATAAAAATTAACAAAGAACTAGTGGATTATGAAATATACAAAAATAAATTCGACTTACTCCAAAAAGAAATTAAAGCTGGAAATTCTTATTTATTAAATCTTACATCTAAAACAAAAATCTCTCTTGATATGGACTTAAAAGAAATTTATAATAAATCAAAAGCTAGATTTAAATTAAAATACAAAAATGAATTTGTATGTTTTACTCCTGAGCGTTTTATTAGTATAGAAGATAATAAAATATCTACTTATCCAATGAAAGGTACTATTGATGCGTCTTTGCCTAATGCTTCAGAAACTATTTTAGCTGATGAGAAAGAAATGGCTGAGCATACTATGGTTGTTGATTTATTAAGAAATGATTTAAGTATAGTTTCTTCTAAAGTAAGAGTGAATAAATTTAGATATGTTGAAAAAATAAATGCAGGATCAAAAGAACTTTTACAAATAAGCTCAGAAATACAAGGTGATTTAGACTCTTCTTGGACTAATAATATTGGTAATATTTTAGATAATTTATTACCAGCAGGTTCAATTACAGGAACACCTAAAAAAAATACAATTGAAATTCTAGAAAAAACTGAAAACTATGATAGAAAATATTACACTGGAATAGCTGGAGTTTTTGATGGTAAAAAATTAGAAACATTTGTTTTAATTAGATTTATTGAAAATATTCAAGATACACTATTTTATAAAAGTGGTGGTGGTATTACTTGTGACTCAATATGTAAAAATGAATATGAAGAATTATCTGATAAAATTTATATACCAACTTAAGGAAAAAAATGGAATATTTTGAAAGTATAGCTTGTGAAGAATTTGATGTATTAAATATAGCATATCATGAAAAAAGAATTATGAATACAATATCTAAGAACTTTTCTTTAAGTGAAATAATTTATGCTCCATCTAATAAATACTTAAAATGTAAAGTTATTTATAATGATGATGAAATTATTTCTGTAGAATATGACTTGTATAAAAAAAGAGAAATTAAAAGATTTAAAATAATTGAAGATAATGATATCAACTATTCAAAAAAGTATCTAAATAGAGATGGTATAAATAAACTTTTTTCACAAAAAGAAAAAGCAGATGAAATTATAATACTAAGAAATGGATTTATTACTGATACTTCAATTTCAAATATAGTGATTTTTGATGGTGATAATTATTTAACTCCTAAAAATCCATTATTATATGGAACTACAAGAGCTAGGTATTTAGAAGAGAGAAAAATTTTTGAAAAAGATATAACAGTTGAGATGTTAAAAAATGCTAAAAAACTTTTTTTATTAAATGCTATGATAGATTTTGATGAAATTAAAGATTATTCATTTTTGTCATAAACTCTAGTTAATAAAGTTTTCCACTTATTATCATCTTTCCAATTGATTCTAACTTTTTTGTTTAATAAATAGTTTTTAAGTAAATAAGAATTTATTTCATTAAAAATAAACTTCGTTTTTAAATCTTTTCTTTTATTTAGTGCCAAAACTTTAAATGAAAGATTATCTAAAACTAAAGGAGTTTGTTTTTTATTATCAATATATAATAAAACCATATGTTCAGTTTTTTCACCTTTTACTTTTACAACTGAAAAATAAAGTTTTTCTTTTTTAATTCCAACTTCTAATAATGAAAAATATTTAGCAATTACATAATCTTCACAATCACCTTTTCCATTTATTAAAAACTCTTTTCTAGTTGCCCAGTAATCATCTTTATTATATAAATCTTTATCTAAAGAAGGGAGAATTTTATTATAAAAAGCATTTA
>JABSOL010000056.1:0-7999 GCA_013215985.1 Campylobacteraceae bacterium | reverse complement strand
GGGATAGTTTTTTTATTAAAGTATAATGAATAATTTTTTTTGAGAGTTTTTTATACATTTTAATTCTATTTATTATTTTTCTAGCATCTCTTGATTCTTTGATAATACTTATGTCATTAGTATTAAATGTAAGTTTTTTTGCATAGTTATACGAAAATAGTAAAATTAAGCTCAAAATTATTTTGTTCATAAGTTAGTTTATCATAAAATTGGAAAATAATTCAAAACATTAGTTTTAATACTTAGGAGAGAAAATGATTAATAAAATATTAGAAAGTAAAGAATATAAAAAACTTATTACAAGACATACAAAAGAAAGTATTTCTTATTTAATGGATCAAGGAGTTGAATTTGCAATTACTGCAAATTTAAAAGGTTTAACATTTACACCAGATTTGCCAAATACTATTAAATCAAGACTTGCAAACTTTTCTTTATTTGTATTAAGTAATTATACTTATACAACTGTGGTTCTAGGAGAAGATGAATTAACTTTTGAAGCTGGTTTTGGATCTGAGAATTTTGCATCTTTAGTATCTGTACCTTATATATCAATTTTTCAAATTGTTATTGGTGAGTCAATTATTTCTATTAATACTTTAGCAACAGTTGATGATTTACAAGCAGATTTAAATGTACATAATAAATCATTAAATGCATTTAAAAAGAATCCTTTTAATAAAAAATTAATTGATTAAAAATCATAAAAAAGAATTTAAAAAAGCATTTGTAGTATCAGTCCCTGTTATGATGGGTTACTTAGTACTAGGTTTTGCTTTTGGTTTATTATTAGTATCTTCTGGTTATGAATGGTATTTTGCACCTTTAATGAGTATATTTATTTATGCTGGGGCTTTACAATTTATAGCAATTGGTTTTTTTAATGCGAAAATGGGATATATAGATATTGCAATTGCTTCTTGGTTTATTAATTTGAGACAGAGTTTTTATGGTTTATCTTTATTAGATAAATTTAAACATGCAGGAAAATTTAAACATTATTTGATTTTTTCATTAACAGATGAAACTTATGCTCTTTTAACATCTATTAAAAAAGATAAAAGTATTTCTATTAAATATTTTTATTTTTTTCTTGCAGCTTTAAATCAGTCTTATTGGATCATAGGATGTACTGTAGGTGCTTTAGTAGGTTTAAGTGTAAACTTTAATACTGCAGGTATAGAATTCTCTTTAACAGCTTTATTTATTGTTTTGTGTATTGAACAATATAAAAATATTAAAAATAAATATCCTTTTTTAATTGGATCATTTGCAGCTATTATATGTTTATGTTTTGTGCCAAGTGATAAAATGTTAGTTTCTTCAATTGGAATTTCTCTATTTTTATTAATGTTTTTAAAGAAAAGAGTTTTAAATGAACAATAATGAAATATACTTAGCTATCTTAGTTATGGTAATAGTTAATTATTTTACGCGTGCTTTGCCATTTCTATTTTTTAGAAAAAAGAAATTACCAAAATTTTTAGTTTATATTGAAAGATTTTTTCCACCAGTAATTATGACAATATTAGTTTTTTATACTTTAAAAGATGTAAATTTTGGGGAATATCCTTTTGCTTTAAAAGAAGTTGGGGCTATTTTATTTACAGGTGTGCTGCATTTAGTATTTAAAAACTATTTAGTATCTATTTTTGCAGGAACAATTTTTTATATGTTTTTACTTCAATATATTTAAGACATAAAAAAAGCTTTTATCCTAGGATAAAAGCTTTTTTTAATTAAGTTCTAATTATTTTGGTGAAAATGGGAATAACGCAGATCCCCAAGTTAAACCAGAACCAAAAGCGTCAAATAAAACAGAATGACCTTTTTTTATTTTTCCGTTTTCGAAAGCATAGTTCATAGCCATAGGAATAGATGCAGCTGAAGTATTACCATATTTATCTATAGTAACAACAGTTTGTTCTTCATTCATACCTAAAGCTTTTCCAACTGCTTGGATAATTCTAATATTAGCTTGATGAGGAATAAAATGATTAATATCAGCACTTACTAAATTATGTTTTTTTAACATAACTTGAACATCAGATGTTAAAGTTTTAACAGCTAATTTAAATGTTTCATTACCTTTCATTTTAATACAAGCCATTTTTTGATCAAGAACTTCTTGGCTACAAGGATGTAAACTTCCTCCACCTGGAGTTTGTATTAAATCATTATAGTTTCCATCACTTGAACAATTAACGTCTACAATTGCTTCATCTTTATTTGAAGTTGCTGAGATTATTGCAGCTCCTGCACCATCTCCAAAAATAAAACAAGTTCCTCTATCCGTATAATCTAGAATTGAAGTATACTTTTCAGCTCCAACAATTAGAACATTTTTTTTCATTCCTGATTCAATAAATGCTTTTGCAATTGATAAAGCATAAACAAAACCTGTACAGGCAGCTGATACATCAAAAGCTTGTACAGGTGGAAGATCTAATTTAGAAGCGATTAAACATGCTGTTGAAGGCATGCATAAATAATCAGGTGTTACAGTAGCACAAATAACTAAATCTATTTCATCTTTAGCTATTCCTGCTCGCTCAATTGCTTGTGCAGCTGCTTTAAAGCCTAAATCAGATGATGCTTCATTCTTAGCTGCTACTCTTCGCTCACGGATTCCAGTTCTTTTTGTAATCCATTCGTCTGTAGTATCAATAAGTTTCTCAAAATCTGCATTTGTCATGATCTTTTCAGGTATATAAGCCCCAATCGATCTAAAAGCTGCATAAGTCATATAATTCCTTAGTCTTTATATTTTTTTAATCTATCTTCTATATCTTGGTTAAGATTAGAACTAGCCGCGTTTATAGCTTGGAAGATAGCGTTTTTAATAGCTTTAGGGTTTGATTTCCCATGAGCTATAATAACTGGAGCTTTTACTCCTAGAAGTGGAGCTCCACCATATTCAGCATAATCAACTCTAACTTTTAAAGTTTTAAATACTTTTCTCATTAATACAGCACCAGCAATTGATATTAAAGATCTTTTTAAATTCTTTTTAAGAATAAGACCAATAGTATCAGCAACTCCTTCTGCAGTTTTAAGAACAATATTTCCAACAAATCCGTCACAAACGACAACATCTATTGTTCCTTTAAAAATATCTGCACCTTCAATGTTTCCAGCAAAATTAGGAAGTTTTGAAATAAGTTTATAAGCTTCTTTCGTTACTTCATTACCTTTAGATTCTTCTTCACCATTAGATAATAAACCTATAATAGGTTCATCTAGTTCAAGTACATCTTCTGCGTATACTTGTCCCATAATTGCGAATTCTAAAAGATTTTTTGCATCACAGTCAACATTTGCACCTACATCTAAAACCAAAGTATTTTGGTTTTCGCTTGTTGGCATAAGTGTTGCAATTGCAGGTCTAGTAACTCCCTTAATTCTACCAATTCTTAATGTGGCTAAAGACATTGAAGCACCTGAGTGTCCAGCAGAAACAACAGCAGCAGCGTCACCATTACGTACTAATTCGATTGCTTTGTATATAGTTGATTCTTTTCTTTTTAGTGCAACAGTTGCAGAATCAGACATTGAAATTACATCTTCTGTATGTAGGATTTCTATTCTGTTCATGTATTGAGGTGGTATTAATTTAGTTAGTTGTTCTTCATCACCTACAGCGATCGCTGTAAATTTGTTATTGTTTTTTAATGCCGCTATAAGTCCATCAATGATAGGTTGGGGACCGAAGTCCCCACCCATTGCATCTACTGCGATCTTTAACATTAGTTTTTGTATTCACCAGTGTTAGGGTTAACCATGTGAGGCATCTTCCAAGTTCCATCAGTATCTTTGATAGGTCTTTTTAATGTAATTTTGTAATGTGTTCTTCTTTTAGCCGCTCTTGAATGAGAGACTCTTCGTTTTGGTACTGCCATAATATTTCCTTAAATTTTAATATTCTTTTTCAAAGCTTTCGCCATCTTCTTTACAAGAAGTACATAAATAGTACTCACTTTGCATAGAAGCAACTTCACCTTGAATAATTTCATCAAAGTCAACAAATTCGTCATTTATTTCAATAATTAATTCATCTATTTGATCATTCTTGTAAACTCTATCGCTTACTAAGAAATTGAAGTCTTCATCGATTTCCATTTCATTAGTATCGCCACATCTACTACATTGTAACTCAATTTGTCCACTTAATTTAGTTTCGAATTTCGCTAATGCAGATGATATCTTACAGAAAGTACCTTCAAACTTAACTGAAAGTAAAGAAACCGAGAAATCTCTCTTTACTGTTGGTAACTTTCTAAATTCAATTTTCATAATAATTACTTATTAAGAAAGTTCTCTTGTTGCAAAATAGAAAGCGATTTCATTTTTTGCATTTTCAACAGAATCTGAACCGTGAACTGCGTTAGCATCAATAGAATCAGCGAAGTCAGCTCTAATAGTACCAGCTTCAGCTTCTTTAGGGTTAGTAGCACCCATTAAATCTCTGTTGATTTGCATAGCATTTTCACCTTCTAAAACAGTTACAACAACTGGTCCAGAAATCATGAATTTAACTAAATCAGCGAAAAAAGGTCTTTCAGCATGAACAGCGTAAAAAGCTTCAGCATCAGCTTGGCTTAATTGTAATTTTTTTGTAGCAACAATTCTTAAGTTAGCAGCTTCAAATCTTGATAAGATTTGACCTACAACGTTTTTAGCAACTGCATCAGGTTTAATGATTGATAATGTTTGTTCCATATTTATTCCTCTTTATTTATATAAGTCGCGGATTATACCTAAAAAATTAATAAAGCGCAAGTTTTTATATTCCTGTTTTTTTAGAAATGCTTAATAATTGTATTTTAAGTGTAATAAAATTTTAGTATTTTACGCATCCAAGGCCAGGTTTTGCACCTTCTGTTGTTGGATTTGAATCCCATACAATACAGTCTTCAATAGGACAGGCTTCAGCACATGCGGGTTCATCATTATCTCCAATACATTCAGTACAAGTTTTACTATCTACGAAATATATATCTTCACCTGTTGGATTATCGTCATTATCTACAATTGAATCAGTTGGACATTCATCTATACATGCATCACATGAAATACAAGTGTCTGTAATTATAACTGCCATTTTTATTCCTTATATCTATTTTTTTTAGACTCTAACACATATCTAATAAATCTTTCTTTAAGATATTCAGGGTCTATATAGGTAAAGGCCTTTTTTATGTTTCTCTTTGTTACAAAAGAATATATTTGAAAATAAATTAGATATATATACTTATTTTTAATATTAAAAATGATAACTAGTATTATTATATAGATAATAATTATTATCCTAAAATAAATTTTATCTTAAAAAATAAATATTCTTATTTTATTGAGAAGGTTTTTATATTATTATATTATAATGTTGCCAATTAGATATTTATATCTTTAAATTTAATATAACAAGGAATTAATATGTTAGTAACAAAAAAAGCTCCAGATTTTACAGCAACAACTGTACTTGCAAATGGTCAAATCGTTGAGGATTTTAATTTATACGAAAACTTTGGTGAAAAAGGTACTGTTTTATTCTTTTACCCATTAGATTTTACTTTTGTTTGTCCTTCAGAAATTATTGCATTCTCTAAAAGAACTGCTGATTTCAAAGAAAGAGGTATCAATGTTATTGGTGTTTCTGTTGATTCACAATTTTCTCACTTCGCGTGGAGAGAAACTGATGTTAAAATGGGTGGAATTGGAAGAGTTGAATTTCCATTAGTTGCTGATATTACTAAATCTATTGCTAGAGATTATGACGTTTTATTAGATGATGCTGTTGCATTAAGAGCATCTTTTTTAATTGATGCTGATGGTACAATTAGACATGCAGTTATTAATGATTTACCATTAGGTAGAAATATTGATGAAATGTTAAGAATGGTTGATACTATGTTATTTACTAACGAGCACGGTGAAGTTTGTCCTGCTGGTTGGGTTAAAGGTGACGCAGCTATGGATGCATCTACTGAAGGTGTTGCAAAATACTTAGCAGCTCATGAGGGTGATTTATAATCATTTCTTAATATATAAGAGAATCTTTTCTCTTATATATATGTATAATTTATTTAGAATACTTTTGTATCTTAAATAAATTGTATTTTTAAATTTAATATCCTAAATTTATTTATTTATTAATCTTTTGTTAACAATTATTTAAATAATTTGACAAAAAATAAAATAAAGACTACAATAAGAACAATTAAAAGAAAAAATCCCAAAAAATCTACATACTTAATGTAAAATCAAAAAGGTCAAAACCCCTATGGAAGAGTCTAAAACTCAAGCTAAACCTAATACACAAGCTAAAGCAAAAACTACAAAACAAGCTCCAAGAAAACCAAGAACTCATATACCAGTTGACGGATACAAAATTGAAAAATTACGAGAGCTTCCAATGGAAGACCTTTTAAAAATTGCACTTGAAGTAAACGTTGAAAATCCTCAAGAATTAAAAAGACAAGAATTAATGTTTGCAATTCTTAAATCTCAAATTGAAGATGGTGGATTTGTACTTTTCACTGGAATTCTTGAGATTAAAGATGGTGGATTTGGATTTTTAAGAGCAATTGATGGTAACTTCTCTGATACTTCAAATGATTCTTATGTATCTGCTACTCAAATTAGAAAGTTCGCATTAAGAACTGGAGATATTGTAACAGGACAAGTAAGAGCTCCTAATAAAGAAAGTGAAAAATATTATGCTTTATTAAAAATTGAAGCAATTAATTATTTACCAATTAAAGAATCAAAAAATAGAGCTTTATTTGATAACTTAACTCCTTTATATGCTACTGATAGATTTACTTTTGAATATGATCCAAAAAGAATGACAGGAAGAATGTTAGATTTATTTGCTCCAATGGGTAAAGGTCAACGATCGCTTATTGTAGCTCCTCCAAAAACTGGTAAAACAGAATTATTAAAAGAACTAGCACACGGTATTTCAAAAAACCATCCTGAAGTACATTTAATGGTTTTATTAATTGATGAAAGACCAGAAGAAGTTACAGATATGCAAAGATCAGTTAAAGGTGAAGTTTATTCTTCTACTTTTGATTTACCTGCATTTAACCATGTAAGAGTTGCTGAAATTGTTATTGAAAAAGCAAAAAGACTTGTTGAAATGAAAAAAGATGTTGTTATTTTACTTGATTCAATTACAAGATTAGCTCGTGCATATAACTCAGTTACTCCTTCATCTGGTAAGGTACTTTCTGGTGGTGTTGATGCAAATGCATTACATAAACCAAAAAGATTCTTTGGAGCTGCTAGAAATATTGAAGAGGGTGGATCTTTAACTATTATTTCTACTGCTTTAATTGAAACAGGTTCAAAAATGGATGAAGTTATTTTTGAAGAATTTAAAGGTACTGGAAACTCAGAAGTTGTATTAAGTAGAAAATCTGCTAACAGAAGAATTTACCCAGCCTTAGATATTATTAAATCAGGAACTAGAAAAGAAGAATTACTTCTTACTCCAGATATTTTACAAAAAACTTGGATTTTAAGAAATGCAATTTCATCTATGGATGAAGTAGAAGCATTAAAATTCTTATATACAAAAATGCAAAGAACTGATAATAATGAACAGTTTTTCGCTTCAATGAATGAATAAAAGAGCTTAGCTCTTTTATTTATATCTACTATCTCCACTTAAACTACACTATCACAATTACAAATCAATAAATTTACATAATATTTTATAAATGACAATAATTGACAAGTATTCTTTTTTAAATTATTTTCGCACTTTTTATCTTTCCATACTTGCAAAGTAATGTCCTTCAATCCAGCCATTACAATTCGAAATATCTTCCATCGATCTTTCGATAACTCCTTCGTAGTTGGCATATGATTCGAGAACACAACAACTATATTTGGAATTTTAAACCGCATAACATCATTGTTGTACTTTGACGATACTGCGGTACCATCTTTAATAGATTCCAAGATGGAATAGTTACATGATTAGTAAGTAACT
>JABSOL010000055.1 GCA_013215985.1 Campylobacteraceae bacterium | reverse complement strand
ATCTACTCTTAATAGAATTATTATATTAATATAATAATTCTATTAAGCTTTTTCTAATACAAGAATATTTCTATGATATTAAGTAATGGCTCAATTAAAAATATAGAACTTATTGATAAAATAGAACAAAATATAATTATTGTTTTAATTACTTTACTTTGTTTGTATTTATGTTTTACATTTTTAGTATTAACTGGCTCTTTTAAAAACATATATACTATAGGTTTTAAATAATAATAAGCAGCAAGAGCAGAATTAAGAGCCATTATTATAGCTAAAGTCATCATTCCTGAATTAACGGCAGAACCTATTAAATATAGTTTTCCCCAGAATATCGCAAAAGGAGGAAGACCTGCAAGGCTTAACATAAATAAACCTAAAGTAATTGCAGTAAAAGGTGAAGTTTTAATTAAACCTTTGTATTTTTCAAAAGAATTAGAGAAATCTAATTCTTTATTAGTATTTGTCCAAATTACTGCAAATGCTCCTAAATTTACTATAAAGAATAAAATCCAATATAGAAATAATCCTGTAGTAGCTTGTTGCGTTCCTATTAATATAGCTGCAGTAGCAAATCCTGCCGAAGAAATAGATGAATAAGCTAACATACGAAGGAGATCTTTTTGCACTAATGCTAAAAAGTTAGGAATAGTAATACTAAGAACTACAATAATATATAAAATACTTTCTAAAAAAGGTTCTCTAGAAGCTAAAAATATCTCAAAGAATCTAATAGTTACTACAAAAGCTGCAATTTTTGGAACAATAGATATAAATCCAGCTAAAGAAGTACTAGCTCCTTCATATACATCTGGTACCCAAAAATGAAAAGGTACAAGTGATAATTTAAAAGCTAAAGCTCCTAACATAAATACAAGCCCAAGTAAAATAAATGGATAATTTGCAAAATCATTAGCTATTAATACTTCAACAATTTGATCAATTTCAACACTTCCGCTTATCGCATAAAATATCATAGATGCAAATGCAAAAAATGCAGTTGCAAGTGCACCTTGAGTAAAGTATTTAATAGCAGCTTCTATTGAAGACTTTTTATTATGCATAGCAATTAAAGTATATAAAGCCATAGAAGCAGTCTCAAGTCCTAAAAAGATTAGAATCAATGAATCTGAACTAACCATAAACTGAAAACCTGCAATCATAAATAAATAAAGTGCAAAGTATTCAGGATATTCTAGTTCATGAAATCTTAGTTTATTTAAAGATAAAAGAATAAAAAATATAGCTGATATTATTATCATAATCTGAGCTAAAATGGCTATTCCATCAATTAAAACTAAATCAAACATTCCTCTAGCATTTCCATCAAATCCAATAACGGCAATTAAATCAATTAATAAAAATAATACTGTTAAAATTACATATAAAGATTTATCATATTTTTTAGAGAATAAATCTAAACAAATTATAAATAAAGCACCAATAACTGCAATAGCCATTGGAGCTATTGAAGAAAGATTTAAAGATAAAAAATCAATGTTAATTGTTTGAATTTCACTTACCATTATTTACTCTCTTTCACAGTATTAAAAGATATAACTTTATCTCTAGTTTCACTTTTTACAGATTTTATTTTCATAACATCAATTAAATTATTAACAGATACATTAACAGGTTCAAGTATTACTTTTGGATAAAGTCCTAAAATAATTACTAAAGCACATAAAGGAAGAAGTGCAACAAGTTCTCTAGAATTTAAATCTTTTAAATTCTCATTCTCTTCTTTGTCAATTTTTCCAAAAAATACTCTTTTATACATAACTAACATATAAATAGCCCCCAATATAATTGTTAGACCTGCAATTCCTGTTAAAATAGGAGATACTTTAAAGAATCCAAGTAAAGATAAAAACTCTCCCACAAAACCTATTGTTAAAGGTAATCCAATACTTGCCATTAACATTAAAGCAAATATTAGCGCATAATTTGGCATAATTTTTGCAAGTCCACCAAATGCTGATATTTCTTTTGTATGACGTCTATCATAAATTACACCAACAAGTAAAAATAAAGCACCTGAAACAATTCCGTGAGATATCATTAAAAAGATTGATCCAGAAATTCCTTCTGTATTCATAGCAAATATTCCTAAAATAATAACACCCATATGTGATACAGATGAATATGCTATTACTTGTTTTATATCTTCTTGAGCATAAGCTATCATTGCTGTATAAACAATAGATATTAAAGCTAAGATAGCCATAGGAATTATAAAATAAACAGAAGCATCTGGAAATAAAGGTAATGAAAATCTAATAAAACCATAAGTTCCCATTTTAAGTAATACTGCGGCTAATAAAACAGAACCAATTGTTGGTGCTTGCCCATGAGCATAAGGTAACCAAGTATGAAAAGGAAACATAGGTACTTTTACAGCAAATCCTGCAAAAAATCCTATAAATAACCATAATTGTAAATCAAATGGTAATATTAATAAATTCCATTGTGTAATATCAAATGACCAAACACCTGTTGTTTGGAAATATATATATCCTAGATATAACATAGCTACTAACATAATCATAGAACCAGTAAATGTATAAATAAAGAACTTAACAGATGCATAAATTCTTTTTTTACCACCCCATGCTCCAATTATATATAACATAGGAACTAAAGATAGTTCCCAAAAAAGATAAAATATAATTGCATCAAGAGCTAAAAACACACCTATCATTGTCATCTCTAAAATTAAAACAGTAATAATTAGTTTTTTAATATCTTTTTTCTCATTTAAAGCTAATAAAGATATAAAAGTCATAAACGTAGTCATAATTACTAAAAACAGAGATATTCCATCAATTCCAACTAAATATGAAATTCCATATGAAGGAATTAATGAAAATGAATTCATCATCTGAAAATCAGCATTTTGAATATCAAATAAAGAATAAACTATAAGTGATAAAACAAACTCTATAAATGTAATAATTAAAGCATATACTTTAATTGTTTTAGACTTCACAAAAACAGCAGCTAGAGCTGCAAGAGCTGGAAAAAAGATTAATATTGATAAAATATATTCCATTAAATAAATCCTAGGTAATAAATAATACTTGCTATAATTATAAAGAATAAAATACCAAGGGTCATGATTCGCAAACTTGTTGATAAAGAACCATTATGAGCTAGAGCTAACTCTTTTGAAGTTCCTAAAGCAGAATGAGCAACAGAATCAACTAATGCATCTATAATTTTAATATCAATTACTTTCCATAAAAATTTTGAAGTTTTTAAATATACATTTGAAAACATTTGATAAAGATTAGGAATATAATATTGATTTTGTAAAACTTTTATTATAAAAGAATCTTTTGAAAGATTAAATATATTCATATTTTTAATATATTTTAAATATGCAAAAAATATTCCAAATACAGCAATTGCAGATGTTACTAGAATTAAAATAAATGCAGTAGAATGGCTAATATTCTTAGCTTCCCAAGCAGGAAGTAAAGTAGTAGTATATTCCACAAAAGAGTGTTCTAACCAACCAGCTCCAACAGCTAAGATTACTAAAGGAATCATAGCTGCAATCACATAATTGTGACTCTCTTTAACTTCTAATTTCTTTTCATCATAATTTGCTTTTCCAAAAAATATTTTAAATACTAGTCTAAATGAATAAAAAGCAGTTAAACCAGCAGTTATCCATAATACAGTCCATAAAAATATAGCATCAGCATTAAAAGCAGATTCTAAGATTTTATCTTTTGAGAAGAATCCAGCAAGTGGAAAAATTCCAGCTAATGCAAAAGAAGCAATAATCATAATAATAGATGTTTTTTTCATTTTATTATGAAGTCCACCCATTTTTCTAATATCTAATTCGTGATGCATAGCATTCATAACATTTCCAGCACCTAAGAATAAAACTGATTTAAAGAATGCATGCGTAAATAGATGGAATAAAGCTACCCAATAAGCGCCAAGTCCAGCAGCTACAAACATATACCCTAATTGCGAAAGAGTTGAATAAGCAATAATCTTTTTCATATCATTATGAACTAAAGCCATTGAAGCTGAAAAAACAGCAACAAAAGCTCCTAAACAAGCAATTGCATATCCAATATGAGGAACAAGAACATAAATCTCATTTGCACGAACTAGTAAATAAACACCAGCCGTAACCATTGTTGCTGCATGAATTAATGCAGAAACAGGAGTTGGTCCTTCCATTGCATCTGCTAACCAAGTATGGAAAGGAAATTGTGCTGATTTTCCCATAGCGCCTATGAATAAAAATATAGCTATTAAAGAAACTGTATTATTATCTAATAAAGATATATCTTCAAATACAACTTTATATTCTAAGCTTCCTATATTCCAGTAAATTAAAAATATTCCAATTAACATTCCTAAGTCAGCAACTCTATTCATAATAAATGCTTCATTAGCTGCCCAAGAAGCAGAGTTTTTGTGATACCAAAAACCAATTAACAACCAAGAACATAAACCAACACCTTCCCAGCCTATAAATAAACCTACAAAGTTATCGCTTAATACTAAAATCATCATTGAGAATACAAAAGCGCTTAGATATGCAAAATATCTATTAAAAGCTTTTTCATCTTCCATATATCCAATAGAGTGAATATGAACCATAGTAGATACAATAGTAACCACTGCTATCATAACAGTAGATATTTCATCAGCTATAAAAGAAAAAGATAAATTAAGATTTCCTACATTTATCCAATCAGATATTTTTATACTTACGGAATATCCAGTATTCCATACTGAATATAATAAATATAAAGAAGATAACATTGAGATAAGAAGCATAAAAGATGTAAACACACCTGTGAATAGTGTTTTTTTCTGCTGGGCAAAAAGTCCTGCTACTAGTGAGCCTAAAAGGGGTGAAAACAATGCTAAATATAAATAAATTTCCATTTTTAACCTTTTAGTTTATTCAGAGAATCTGAATCTATTGAGTTTTTCTTTTTAAACCATAAAATTAATAAACCTAATCCAATAGCTACTTCAGAAGCGGCAATTGCAATTATAAAAAATGAAAAAGCCTGACCTGTTAAATCACCATAAAATTTAGATATTGCTACAAATCCAATATTCACAGCATTTAACATAATTTCAGTTGCAAAAAATATCATAAGTATATTTTTTCTTCTAATAACACCTGCTAATCCTATACAAAATAGAATAGCAGATAACATGAGATATGCATTCAAACTCATATTTGTTTCCTTTTATTAGAGTTTTTTAAACTCTTTTCATAAATAGTTATTTCTTCTTCAGTCATTTCAGAATATGAAACATCCATTTTTTTACCAGCTAAAATAATTCCACCTATCATTGCAACTAACAACATAATAGCTGCTAGTTCAAATGCTAAAAGATATTTTGTAAAGATAACAAGCCCAATGTCTTGAGTATTACCTAAACCTTTAGTTACTGGATATAAAGCTTCAGTATTTAAATCAACTAAAGGTGCTGCAAATATAATTACAATTACTAAAGCTATTAAACCTGCAAGTCCAAAAAATAGTTTTGGGTTTTTAATTTTTTCTTCTACTTCACTTAGAGAATCAAAAAACATCATTCCAAAAGCATAAAGTGCCATTACTGCACCTGTATAAACAACTATTTGAACAACACCTAAAAAATCAGCATCAAGAATAAAAAAGAAACCAGATATAAATATCATTCCAGCAGCTAATGAAGATAAAGCATATAATACATTTGAAGTAGATACTGTTATGCTAAACATAACAATAGTTAAAAATGAAAAAAGATAAAAAGCTATAAGTTCGTACATATATAATCCTAATATTCTAAAGGTGTTTTTATAATTCTTTTAGAAGCATCATTTGATACTGCTCCAAAACCTGGATACTCTTTTTGCTGAAATAGTTTATCAATTGGTGTTAATAAATCATCTTTTGTAGCAAAACCAGCTCTTTGTTCACTTGCATTCTCAACTCGACCACCATGAACAATTGCTAGTTCGGGGCAAACCTCAGCACAATATCCACAAAATATACATCTTCCAAAATTAATAGTATATTCTAGAACTTCTTTTCTAGAATCTTTATCAATTTTTGTATCCATTCTAATACAATCAGCTATACATATTTTTTCACATAAACCACAACCAATACATCTATTCTCACCTGATTCTAAAAGTGTAAGAAGTTTATGCATTGCTCTATATCTAGGACCTATTGGTAAACGCTCACTTGGATAAGATACTGTATGCATTTTATCGTTAAATAAGGCTTCTTTCATCATTATAAATGTAACTTTAAGTCCACCTAATAATTCACCTTTAATTGATCTTCGTACAACTTGTTTAAATTTACTCCAAGTAGTTTTGGGATAATTATTCTCTTGCATATTAATATAAGAACCCATTCCTACATTTCTATCTTTAAAATCTTTTAAATCCATTTTATCATCTCCTAAAACATCATTACAAAACCAGTAATTAATATATTAATTACGGCTAAAGGCATTAAAATTTTCCAACATAACCACATTAACTGGTCAGGTCTAATATGAGGCCAAGAAGCTCTTGTCCATAAAAAGAAGAAAATTAAAAACATTACTTTTAATACTATTGCTATTCCACCAGGAATAAACGCCATGTCATTAAAACCACCTAAGAACATTAAAGCTATTAAAAAACAAATAGTGAAAAGGTTAGCATATTCACCAATAAAGAACATTCCCCATCTCATACCTGAGTACTCAGTTGCATAACCTGCAACTAACTCAGCTTCATGCTCAAGTAAATCAAAAGGTGTTCTATTTGTTTCAGCAAATCCTGCTATTACAAAAAGAATAAAAGCTAAAGGTTGTGAAAACATTAACCAAGATAATATACCACCCGATTGATATTCATTAATATCAATTAATGATAAAGAACCTACCATCATAATAGGAGCTAGAAGTGCTAGTCCTGATACTACTTCATATGATAGAAGTTGTATAGCAGTTCTTGCTCCTCCTAATAATCCCCATTTATTAGCAGAACTCATACCTGCTAAAAGTGGCCCATATAAACCAACAGAAGCAACACCCATTACAAATAAAATACCTACATTAATATCAGCTATTATTGGTCTTACTATATACCCAAACAGCTCGAACTCTGGAAAGAATGGAATTGCACTCATTGCTATAAAAGCAGTAGCAGCTGTAATAATTGGAGCTATCATAAAAATAGGCTTGTTTGCATTAGCAGGAATAAAATCTTCTTTTGTGAAAAGTTTAATACCATCAGCTACTACTTGTAATAATCCAAAAGGTCCTACATTCATAGGCCCTAATCTTCTTTGCATAAAAGCTAGTACTTTTCTTTCAATATAAGTAGTAAAACCAGCTAGGGCTGAAAATACAGCTAAAACTATTAAACATTTAATAAGAGTTTCAATAATAAATGAACTTTCCATTTTAAACCTTTGTTATTTGAGCTGTATTATATCTATAAGCAGTAAATAAAGCTTTTGTATTTGCTTCTTTTTCAAAAGTAGATACATATACGATAGAACCATCTATTTGTTTATCTAAGAATATTTTAGTTTCAATTTTAATATTATTAGCTTCTATAATAATATTGTCTTCATTCTCTAAATCATTTGCTTTTAAATATGAAGCAGATGCAAATACACCTGATTGTTCATTTTCTTTATTCTGATGAGCTTTTGCTGTGAATTCATTAAACTGATTCATAGGGTTAGCTCTATATATAACAGTTTCATTCTCTTTTAGATCAAATGATAAAGATTTAGATAAATTAATTTCTAAGTCTTCTTGTACTTCAAAAGAATTAAGTACATATCCTCTATTCTCTTTATAATCATTTGAGAAATAGTTTTCTAAATCATCAAACTCTATACTTTGATAAGATTTATTAATAGGAAGATATTTTGTATACTCTATAGTATGCTCAATATCATCTTCTAAAATTACATTAGCTATATCGTTTAATACAAACCCAGAATAATCTAAAGCAGCATTAGTAGGAACTACTCGTTTATTAATATTCGTAAATGTTCCTTCTTGCTGATTTAAAGCTGGCATATCTAAATCACCATCACCTAAAGCAGAAATTTCATAGTCTGATTTTTCATTATAAGATACAACATAACCTTCTTCTTTTTCATCTAAATCACAAATTAAAGATACACCTAAAGTATTAGTTGAAGTAGGAATTATTAAAATCTTAAACTCAGAATGTTTCTCTAGTGTTGCTAGAAGTTTGGCTAGAGTACTTGCATTAGGATGAGATATAAAATCTTCACCTACAATAATAGTAAACTTATCTTTTTTAGCTAGCATAGCTTCTATTGTTTCTAATACTTTTTCATCAGCAGAAATTTCATCTAAAAGTTTAGAATAAACATACTCTACTTCATTACTAGTTTTAACAGTAATGATTTTAGATGTTTCTTTTTCATCACCAGTTTCAGGATCTATTGTTTTTTCAATTACTTTTTCTTTTTTACTCACAACTTCCGTCTTAGTTCTAGTTTCTTTAAAAGAATCTATATGAGACTGTAGATATGCAGGTAAATCTTTTCCAAACAAATCAAGTAAAAAGTATAAAACAAACTCTTCTTTTAAAGGCTTGTGATAAATAGTTTGTGTAGTTTTACCTTTTTTACCAATACTTTCAATAATAGGGTCTATTACTGGATGGAAGTATAAAGAAGCACCTTTATTAGTAACCACTGCATTATTTAATGCATACCTAGCATGAGGTAAATCTGTTTTTAAGAAAGATCCTAGTGATATTACAAAATTACTCTCATGTATATCATCTAAAGTAATATCATACAAAGACTTTTTAGAAATTTCCGAATATGAGTCTAAGAATTTTTTATATAAAAATGCATCATTATTAACAAGTTTAACAGCAGTTTTTTCTTTTATTTTTTGTAAAATTAAAGCTTCTTCATTTGTAATAAATGAATTAAATTTAATAGTATCAGCTTTTTTAAATGCAGTGATAGCTTTTTCAAATGCTATTTCATCTTTTGATTCTACTTTATTCTCAAAATCATAAGCAAATCTAGCTGCTCCATTTAGAGTTGAATAATGGTGATCATTTGTTACTCTATATATTTTAGTAACTTCATGATTTTCAATTGATTCATGTTTTGTTTCATAATACATTAAAGCACAATCACTTGAGTGTGGATTTGATGCAGGAATTCTTGTTAGTTCCCAAGAGTTCGATTTATATTGAAAATCATGTGATACTAAAGCTCCAACAGGACAAACAGAAATACACTCACCACAATCAGTACAGGCATCAGCATTAAATCCAATTAAAGATTTATTTAGTTTATTCCACATAGAATATGCATCTTTAGGCATAGTTTCTTTAAAGTCTTTTATAATTGGGTCTGCGCCTCTTTTTACTGTAGATAAAGCAGAAGATCCAATCATATCTTTACAAACTGTTACACATTTTTCACAAACAATACATAAACCTGGGTCATAATTCATAACTCCCCAATGTTGAGTAGGTCTTGGAACATCTTTAATTGCATAATGTTGTTTATCTATTTTCATGTATAAAGAATAGTTTTGTAGTTCACACTCACCACTTTGATCACAAACTCCACATTGTAAAGGATGATTTACATCATACACTTCCATAATGGCACGTCTCTCTTTTTCAATAGTTGGTGTAGATGTATTTACTTGCATGTCTTTTTTAACTTTGGCATTACAAGAATATACTTGTTTACCATCAGCTTCTACTAAACATAGTCTACAGGCTAAAGTAGGTGAACATCTTGATAAATAACATAAGGCTGGAATAAAGATATCATTAGCTCTAGCTACATTTAAAAGACTATCTCCTTCTTTTGCTTGTATGCTTTTACCATTAATATTTAGGTTTACTAATTCACTCATATACTAAACCTTTTGTACTTTAATCTGTTTATATTTGTATGATGCAAATACTTCTTTATCATTACAAGCTAAAAGACCAATAGCACCTTGTAAAGATTTATCTAATTTAAACTTAACGTTAATTTGTAGAGCACCTGTATTTAAAATAATATCATCAGCATCAGCTATTTTTGCAATACGAGCAAATGATTCACTTGCAAATAACACATCAGATGAATTTTTATCTTCATATCTATATAAAACCGTTCCATTATATGATTTAATATCTTCTATTTCTTCTAGACTTTCATCATTACAAGCTTCAATTTGTTCTTGCAAAAAAGAGTCTAGGCATATACATGTAAGATCTGTATATTTATTAATTAAGCTTAATAATTTGATAATATTTTCTACTCTTTCATGAGCTAAAAGATCATTACCAATTAAAAGAATTTTATTCTTTTTATTTTCACTTCTCTCATAAGCTTCTTCAAACTCTTCTTCACCAGCAGAACTCTCAGAAGAAATATAACCTAAGTCTAAGTCATCTAAATAAGCTTGAACATTTGTATTAGAGTTTTTAATAAAAGCTTGAGCTAATAAAGAAATAACACCTTCTTCGCTACCTACTTCATATTTAACAAATTGTGTATAAAACATTTTTAAAGCAGGAGAATCAATTGGATGCATATAAATAAATTCAGCATTGTTTTTTGAGATTGCCTGCATTAAACAGTCATTTACATCTTTTTTATCTAAAGTAATAAAAGCCCCAATTGATATAATATAATCACTTTTTGAGATAAGTTCTTTTGTCATTTATATTTCCTCTTTTTGTTCAAGTTTATTTTGTTTAATAGTTTTTAAATTATTATAGATTTTTTTTAAAATCTCTTCTGAAACTTCTTCGTTTATCTTCATAATACTCTGTTCTTCTCGTTCTTGAAGTTCTTTAATTTTAGTTTTTTTAACAACTAGAGTCCAGTCAACTTCATTAAATTTAATTGAATTCATTAAAGTATAACCCATCTCATGTACTAAATCAGCTGATTTTTGAATAGGCGAGAAATCACCAATCTCAAACATAAATATTACTACTTCATCTAAAGATACTTCTTTATCTAATTTTTCTAGCATTGTGTCATAAAAATTATCTTTTAATGGTCTTAAATCATATCTTTTCATCTTGCCCTACCTATCTATTTCGCCAAAAACTAAGTTTAAATTACCAATAATAGTAACAACATCAGCTAATTGGTGACCTGGTAAAATATCTTCTAAAATACCTGTATGCCAAAAAGAAGGAGCTCGAAGTTTTAGTTTATAAGCATAAGGAGATCCATCACTTACAATCATATATCCTAACTCGCCTTTTGGGCTCTCAGTTGCTACATATACTTCACCCTTAGGTGGTCTCATACCTTGAGTAACTAGTACAAAATGTTGCATTAAAGAATAGTTTTGAGTCATTATTTGCTCTTTTGGAGCTGAAATATACTCAGGTGCATGAGCCATTAAATCTGTATTAGTATCTTTATACATAGGAATTAATTGTTTTAAAATCTTCGAGCTTTCTTTCATCTCTTGCATATAGATCTTATATCTACCATAACAATCGTTTGTTTGTGCTATTGGAATATCAAAATCAAGTTCAGGATATAAACCATAAGGCATTTCTCTTCTTAAATCCCATTTAATACCGGCACCTCTTAGAACAACACCAGAACAAGCCCATTGTTTAGCAAGATCTGCATCTATGATTCCAACTTTCTCAAGTCTCATTCTCCAGATTCTATTTTCACTTAGAAGTTTTTCATATTTAACAATTTCTTCTTCTAAAATTACTAAAAAAGAGGATAGGTCATTAGTCCAAGAAGCAGGTAAGTCTAAAGGAACTCCACCTATTCTAACGGCTGAATGTGTAAGTCTTGCTCCACAGTAATCTTCTATTAAATCCATTACATATTCACGTTCTCTAAATGCATATAAAAAGACTGACATAGCTCCTACATCAAGTGCGTGAGTTGCTAACCAAAATAGATGTGACATAATTCTATTTAATTCTAGCAACATAGTTCGTATTACTTCTGCACGTCTTGGAACTTTTATATCTAATAGTTTTTCAACTGCTATTGCATAACCATAATTATTAGAAGTAGCTGCTATATAATCCATTCTATCAGTAGTTGGTAAGAATTCATTATAAATCATATTCTCAGCCATTTTTTCCATACCTCTATGTAAATAACCAATACCAGCTGTTGCTTTTACTATTTCTTCACCTTGAAGCTCTAAAACTAAACGCATTTGCCCGTGAGCAGATGGATGTTGAGGGCCAAAGTTTACTATCATAGTATTATCTTCACGCTCAAAGTTAATATTCTCAAAAAAAGGTTTTAATCTATTTGCTGTTTGCATATTTTTATCTTCTTTTTACTGTTTTGACATCTTTAGGGTCAAATTTTTTAATAAACAATGGTTTATCATCTTCTATATATGAAATACTTGTTTCTTTTTCATTATCTTTTGAAATTTCTACATCTTTTGGAACTTCATGTCCTAATCTTGAGAAGCGGCTTGTATCATATCTATCAATAGATGCTGGATCTCTTTGCTCAGGTCCTATTTCTTCTCTTGCGTCTTTTCCAAAGATTTTGTCTACTTCATACCAAGAAGCTGCTTCATCACCTTGAAGAGGATAAGTCTTTTTAAGAGGATAATCATACCAATCATCTGGCATTAAAATCCTCTTCATACAGGGATGATTTATGATTATTACACCATACATATCATACATTTCTCGCTCAGACCAAGAAGCCATTTTAAAGATATCTATAACAGAATTTAGTTCTTCTTTAAGTTCTATAAAACACTTAACTCTAATTCTTTTTCTCTTAGACATTGAAAGCATTTCATAAAATATCTCAAAACCTGATCGCTCTTTTATATAATCAATAGCTGATAATTCCATTAACATGTCATATTCTAAATCATCTCTTAGAGTTTTAAGAACAGATACATTGTCGTGCGCATTTATATAAAATACAAAGTGCCCTGCTTCTAAATAAGATTCTTTGATGGCGAATTTTGATTCTAATAGTTCTAAATCTTTTGAAAAAATTTCATCATTAGAAACTTTTAATCTAGGAATAATAGGTGCTACAAAAAATCTATCTGTAAAATATGATTTTTTTTGAACATCATCTTTATTTTTATACTTTCTCACTAAACTAACCTTTTTTGTTTAACAGATCTAAATATACTTTCTCTTCGTATTTTTTTCTGTAACATCATTAAAGCATACTGTAAAGTCTCAGGACGAGGCGCGCATCCTGGAAGATAAATATCTACAGGAATAATTCTATCAGCACCTTGAACAGTGGCATAAGTATTAAACATACCACCCGTATTAGCACATGATCCCATAGATATAACCCATTTAGGATCAGGCATTTGATCATATAATCTTCGCATAAACTCTGCATGTTTTTTACTTAAAGTTCCAGCAATAATTAATACATCTGCCTGTCTAGGAGATGCTCTAAATATTGTTCCAAATCTATCAAAATCATATCTTGAAGCTCCTGTTGCCATCATTTCAATTGCGCAACATGCTAATCCATATGTTAAAGGCCATAAAGAGTTTGATCTTCCCCAGTTAACTATTTTATCAACTGTAGTTAATGCTATTGGAAGACCACCTTCTTGAAAATAGTTTACTTTATGCTGTGCCATTCTAAAGCTCCTTTTTTCCATGCATATACAAATCCAATTGTAAGTACTAATATAAATAAAATCATTTCCACAAAACCAAACCAACCTAAAACTTTAAAGTTTACAGCCCAAGGAAACATAAATATAATTTCAATATCAAAAAGTATAAATAATAAAGCCATTAAATAAAATTGTATAGATATACTATTTGGCTGTTTAGTAGCTTCTGGTCCACACTCGTATAAAGTGGTTTTTAGTTTTTCAGTATTTAATCGTGCTATTTTTCTAGAAATTAATCTAGCTAAAAATAGTGTTGCCATAAAAGCAGTAAATGTTAATACAAACATCACAAAAACACCAAAATACGGATGCGTAAAATCCATATGACTCATGTAAATCCTTCAAAATAATCTTAAGTAAATTAATCAACTATAACTAAATATAATGCACATAATTCTTACAATAATATCTAAAATCCCATAAGCTATCTCTTAAGTACAAACTAAGCTATATTATTAAGTATTCACAAAGAATAAGAATATTAAATGAAATTATGTTTTTGGATATTTATTGTATTTTTGAATGTAAAATGATTAAGTATTTGAGTTATATATTTGAATTTATTAAACTATAGATATAAAATAATATGTATATTATAAATTAAGAAAAATGATTTAGATATTTAATAA
>JABSOL010000054.1:5663-15129 GCA_013215985.1 Campylobacteraceae bacterium | reverse complement strand
CATCAACGAATGCAAACAAATTTGAGTTATGGTACTTCCAGCTCCCGGCCTTTATTTATGGATGTTCGTTATTATATTATTGTAAGGTGAGATGTTTTTGTTGTTGGTATTTATTCATACCCCACTTTTCACCTAGCTTCGGTTCATAAAGTAAATCCATCCAACTGAAGTTTCCTTCTTCCATTTCTTTTTGTAATTTCATTAAACCCACAGGATTTACTTGTTTCATTAAATGAGGAATCTGCATGACCAACCATTCCGTTCCTTCAACCGCTCCTTCTAATAATTTAGAACCAAAATATTGTCTTCCTTCCTGTGTTCCAAAAGTTGTCTTGGCTACGTCCTTCACATAATGCGGAATAAAACTTTCCTCTTGGCTTGTGTAGTAATCATCCGTTCTATGTAATAAACGTTTATCATGAGCTTGTTCTCTATACTCAGCGTCTTTTTGTTCATCCATCACTTTTTTTGCTTCAAGGCCCAAATCGGTCCCTGCTTTAATAGCAGTACGTAGCATATCGCCCGTAGAAATTTGTGGAATCTTATAAGTATCAATCAGATATTGGGCTTGGGTGCCCTTGCCTGCACCAGGTGCTCCAAGTAAGATAATGCGCATGTTTGTTTTACCTACTAAATTAATATAATTGATATTTTTTTAGAAGAAAATCTTAATAATTAAAGAGAATTTGTAATAAATGAATCTTCAAAACTTGATTATTATAAAATACAAAAATTAGATGAAAACAAATCTTCTGATATTTTTTATAAAAATACTATAAAAAGAAATGCTTTTTTAAATATGTATGTATTTGAGTTTTCATCACAAAAATCTTTGAATAATGTAAGTACAATATTAGATTATGAAAACTCTAGTTTTACTATGAATATTTTAGTAAATATTAAAAATAAAAGTTTTGTAGAAAATATAATTCATACTATTCATCAAAATGAAAATACAACATCAAATATAAAAATTAAACATATTTTAAAAGATAAGTCTAAATCATCTTTTAAACCCTTATCTGTTGTGCAGAATAAAGCTATTAATGCTCAAGCTTATCAATATTCACAAGCCATACTATGTAATGATGGAGCTAACGTAGTTGTTGAACCACATTTAGAGATACAAGTTGATGAATTAAAAGCAGCACATGGTTCAAGTATAGGTTTTTTAGATAAAAATGCTTTATATTATTTACAAAGTAGAGGTATTTCTTTAATACAAGCAAAAGAATTACTTTTAAAAGCCTTTGAGAATGAGATTTATGATAGTATTTCCCTTCAAAATATAAAAGATTTTATAAAAAACTTTAAAAGGAGTGCTTATGTTTAAAAAAGATTTTCCTTATTTTTCAAATAATGAATCTGTTTATTTAGATAATGCTGCAACTACTCAAAAGCCTCAAATAGTGATAGATGCAATGAATGAGTATTATACAAATTATTGTGCAAATACACATAGAAGTTCATATGGAAATTCTAATAAAGCTACTTCAATGTATGAAGATACAAGAAAAGTATTAAAAGAATTTATTAATGCTAAAAGCATAAATGAAATAATCTTTACAAAAGGACTTACAGAAGGTATTAATTTTGTAGCGTCATCTTATGCTAAAAAATTCGAAACTATCATTATTTCATCATTAGAACATCATTCAAACATAGTTCCTTGGCATATGCAAGGAAGGGTTTTAGGAAAAGATTTAGAAGTTGTTAAATATAAAGAGAATCTAGATTTTGATTATGAAGATTTTGAAAGAATATTAAAAAACAATAAAAATGCTTTTGTTTCTATTACTCATATTTCTAATGCTTTTGGAAAAATACATGATATTAAAAGAATTACTACTTTAGCTCATAAATATAATGCTATTGTATTAATAGATGCAGCTCAAAGTTTAGCTCATGGAAAAATAGATGTTCAAGATATTAATTGTGATTTTTTTCTTATGTCAGCGCATAAAACATTTGGTCCTACAGGTTTAGGAGCTATTTATATTAAAGAATCTTTACTTAAATCAATTTCTCCTTATCAAACCGGAGGTGCAACTATTCAAGAAGTAAGTTTTGAGAAAACTAAATTATTAGACTCACCTTTTTTATTCGAAGCTGGTACTCAAAATATTTCAGCTGTTATAGCTTTTGCGAAATCTTTAGAATATATAAACGATATTGGATATGAAAACATAGAAAAAATTGAAAAAGAATTATATGTTTACTTACATAATGAATTAAAACAAATACCTGATATTATTTTATATAATAATGAAACAGATGCAATAGGATCAAAAAGTTTCAATATAAAAGGTATTATTCACGATGATATAGGAATATTATTAGATAAAATGAAAATTAATGTAAGAGTGGGACATCATTGTGCCCAGCCTATTATGAAAGAACTAGAAATTAAAGGAACAATTAGAGTTTCTTTATCTTTTTACAATGATAAAGAAGATATTAATAAGTTTATCTCAGCTTTAAAAAGAGCTATATTTATGTTAAGGTCATAAAATGGAAAATACTATCGAACAAAGAGTAGAAAAAATTAAAAATGATCTTTCTTATTTTGATGATGAATTAGATAAATATCAATTTATTATAGACTTAGGGAAAAAATTAAAAGATTTTAAAGATGAAGATAAAATATCAAAAAATATAGTTCACGGTTGTACTTCACAAGTATGGTTATCCTGTGAGAAAAAGGATGGTATTTTATATTTTAATGGTACTTCTGATGCCATTATAGTAAAAGGTCTAGTATATATCTTACTTCAAATTTATTCAGGTTTAAAAGCTAAGGATATAAATGAAGAAGAGGAAGATCTTTTATATGAGTTGAATTTAAGTGAGATTATAACTCCTAATAGACAAAGTGGTGTAATAGGAATGATAAAAAAGATTAAAGAATATGCATTAAAGGTTTAAAATGAATGAAAATGAACTTAAAATAAAAATAAAGATTGTTGAAAACTTAAAATTAATATTTGATCCTGAACTTCCAGTTAATATTTATGACTTAGGTTTAATCTATAAAATAGAATTAGAAGTAAAAGACAACTATATGTATTGTGAAATTGAAATGACTTTAACTTCACCTACTTGTCCTGTTTCAGATTCACTTCTTTCACAGGTTCAATATGCAGCTTTACAATTAAGTGAAATTGATGAAGTAAATGTTAATTTAGTATTTGAGCCTATGTGGACTAATGAAAAAATCACAAGCGAAGGAAAAGACATTTTGATGATGAGTGGAATTATATAATTATCTTTATTAATTTTTTATCATTATTATGTAATAATAACTCTACATAGTTAGAGGATATAATAATGATAGATAAAAATAACTTTTTTATAATTATTGGAATAATTTTTTCAATAATATTATTTTCAATACTTATACTAATTTTTAATTCTGGAGGTTCAAGTAGTTCATCTTCTTTTGGATCATTTGGTAAAAATAGAAATACTGCAAATATGCCTTCTACTTTAAAATGGGGTAATGATTTTAATCATAAATATAAAAAACTAGAAAAAGAAAGACCTAAAAAATCTGCTTTTAAATTTTAATTATTATTTAAAATATTTATATTTTTAAATAATAATTTATAATAAAATAATAATTTTAAATTATTTTCTACAATTCATTTTTTAAAGAATACTTTTTTTATATTTATTATAAGTATAAAAAAAGTACTATTTCAAAAAATATATTTACCTATTTCCCAAATACTTTAATAATTTCTAATAAATTATCGATTTGAGCTTCAGCTTCAGCATGATCACCTTTTTTAATCTTATCAACTAAATGACCTTTTGCAAAATGCTCAATATAAGAAGTTGTCATTCCATTTATTGCACCCTTAATAGCTGTAAGTTGACGTACAATTTCATATGGATCTTCATCTAAATTATATTTAGTATTAGATACTTTCTTTTGTACAGAAGCTACTTGTCCTGAGATTCTATTAATTCTATTTATAAGTTTTTTTCTTTCTACTTCACAACAATAAGCCATTTTATTCCTTTGATATACTATAGCCCCCTTAGTATAAATTTATGCTTATAAAAATATTTATTAGTATTTTATGGAATAACATATATTTAGAAATTTTTAAAAAGGTTTAGATAATAGATAAATAGATAGCTTTACAAAATATCTAAAGGCTAGTATTCTTACTAACCTTTAGCTTTTAGTTTATTACTTTAATTTTTCAGCCACAAGAGTATTAACTACTTTAGGATTAGCTTTTCCACCTGTACTTTTTAAAACTTGTCCTACAAAAAAGCCTAAAAGTTTAGTATTTCCAGCTTTAAATTTTGCAAGGTTATCTGGATTTTTTGCAATTATTTCATCAATAATTGGTAAAATCACAGAAGGATCACTTATTTGTACAAGACCTTTGTCTTCAATAATTTGTTTTGGATCTTTTCCAGTTTTAACCATATCTTCAAATACTTGTTTTGCCATTTTATTTGAAATGATTTCATCATCAAGAGTTTTAACAAGTTGTGTTATTTGTTTTACAGAAAATTTAAGATCTTTTATATCCATTTGTTTTAGTTCGCGTGCTACTTCATTTGTAATTATGTTAGCAAGACTCACAGGACTATTTAACATAGATAAAGACTCTTCATAGAATTTAGATAAAGATTCATCTCTCGCTATAATATTAGCTACCTCAGCGTTTAATCCAAGAGTAGAAGTATACTTAGTGAATAGATTTTTTTGATCTTCACTCATAGCAATTTCTGTACCATCTATTTGTACTTTTTTACTTTGAGACTTAATAGGAGCTTCTATAACTTTTGTTTTTTTACCCCAAGAATCTTTAAGTCCTACAATTTTATTAAACACAGGTTTTGCATTTGTATAATCTTCTGGATCAGCATAAAAATACCCCTGTCTTTCAAATTGGAATCTTACATTTATTTTTTCATTTATAACAGCAGGTTCAACAAAAGCATTTTTAATAATTTCTAAAGAATTTGTATTTATATCTTCAATTCCAACAGGAGTTTCTGTTTTAAATAGTCTATCATATAGTCTTATTTCTACTTGTTTAGCTTCTTTAATACTTAGCCATTGAATAGCACTTTTAACTTTAATACCACTAGTATCAGATCCACTTTTAGAATCAGCATAATATTCTGCTTTAATTTCAGTAATATTTCCGTTAGCATCTTTAATTACTTCTTTAAAAGAAATTATATAAGCATGTCTAAGTCTTACTGCTTGATTAGGTGTAAGTCTGAAATATCCTTTTGGAGGATTCTCACAAAAGTCATCACGTTCAATATAAATCTCTTTAGAGAAAGGTAAAATTCTTGTACCTTCTTTAGGAACATCATGAGGATAATATGAAGCATCAATTTCTTCAAAACCATCATAATTCTCAATTGTAACTTTAATAGGATCAAGTACACACATAACACGTGGAACTTTTTTATTTAAATCATCTCTTATACAAAACTCAAGTTGAGCTACATCAACCATTGAATTAGTTTTTGTAATACCTATTTGATCACAAAAGTTTAATATAGACTCTTTTGTATACCCTCTTCTTTTATATCCTGCAATTGTAGGTAATCTAGGATCATCCCATCCTAGAACTTGTCCACCTTCAACTAATTCTAAAAGTTTTCTTTTACTCATTACAGTATAGTTCATACCTAAACGTGCAAATTCGTATTGGTAAGGTCTGGGTAAATCAAGTCCTAGTTCAGTTAATACCCAATTATAAATAACACGGTTATTTTCAAATTCTAGCGTACAAATTGAGTGAGTAATACCTTCAATATAATCAGATAAACAATGTGCAAAATCATACATTGGATAAATGCACCATTCATCGCCAGTTCTAAAATGATGTGAATGTTTAATACGATATAAAAGAGGATCTCTAAGTTTCATATTAGCGGCACTCATATCTATTTTAGCTCTTAAAATATGCTCACCATCTTTAAACTCACCATTTTTCATTCTTTCAAAAAGGTCTAAATTTTCTTCAATAGTACGTTGTGCAAATTTACTACGTTTTCCAGGAGTATTAACATTTCCTCTATATTCACGTATTTCTTCTTCTGTAAGACTATCTACATATGCTTTACCATTTTTAATAAGTTCAATTGCATAATCATATATCTTAGGGAAATAATCAGAAGTAAAATGTACATTACCTTTCCATTGAAAACCTAACCATTCTACTGCGTCTTTAAGAGCATCTACATATTTAGTATCTTCTTTACTTGGATTAGTATCATCCATTCTTAAATTACAATGACCGTTGTAATCACGTGCAATTCCAAAATTAATAAATATAGACTTAGCATGTCCTATATGTGGGAAACCATTAGGTTCTGGGGGAAACCTTGTAATAACCTCATTATTTTTGCCTGACTTTAAGTCTGCTTCAACTATTGTACGTAAAAAATCTTTACTCTCACTCATTATTATAAACCTTTTGATTATGTAACTCTTATTTAATTGCCGTATTTTAGCTAATTAGAGCTTATATCATCTTAGAGAAGTTACTTAGTATATTCTACTTATAATTTAGACTTTAACAATATTGGAAATAGTCATAAAAAAAGCCATATATAAATACCTAAAAAGATATTTATATATGGCTTAAATAATATTCATTTAATTTAAAACCGCAGGGGCCGAAACCCCTTTGTTTAAATTGTTCTCCACTTAGCTGGACCTGTTGTATGAATTGATACACCTTCTGTATCAACAGCCACAGTAACAGGCATGTCAACAACATCAAATTCATAAATAGCTTCCATTCCCATTTCTTCAAATGCAACAACTTTAGATTCTTTAATACTTTGAGAAATCAAATAAGCTGCTCCACCAGTAGCAATTAAATACATTGATTTATATTCTTTAATTAAATCAATTGTAGGTTGTTTTCTCTCAGCTTTACCAATCATTCCTAAAATACCAATTTCCATCATGTCTTTTGTGAATTTATCCATTCTTGTAGCGGTAGTTGGTCCTGCTGGTCCTACTTTTTCTTCACCTACTGGATCAACTGGTCCAACATAATAAATAAATCTATCTTTTAATACTAACCCATTAGGTAAAGCTTTTCCAGCATTTCTATATTCAACTATTTTTTTATGAGCTGCATCTCTTGCTGTTAAGATTTTACCTGTTAATAAAAGAGTATCACCTGATTTAAATTGAGATAAATTCTCTTGTGTTAAATCTGCAATATTTACTTTTTTAATAGTATCCATTGGTAATTCTAAATCTGGCCATAAATCTAAGTTTGGTTTTTTAAATACAGCTGGACCATCACCTTTTAATTCAAAATGTATATGTCTTGTAGCTGCACAGTTAGGAATCATAGCCACTGGTAGCGAGGCGGCGTGACAGGGATAATCTAATATTTTAACATCTAATACAGTTGTAAGTCCACCTAATCCTTGTGCACCAATTCCTATTTTATTAATATCAGTATAAAGTCTAAGTCTTAACTCTTCTAAAGCAGTTTCTGGACCTCTTTTTTTAAGCTCATGAATATTAACCTCAGCCATTAAAGATTCTTTTGCTAATAACATTGATTTTTCAGGGTTACCACCAATTCCAATCCCAATAATACCAGGAGGACACCAACCAGCACCCATATTTCTAGCATTTTCCATAACCCAATCATAAATTGAATCACTTGGATTTAAAACAGCAAATTTAGATTTATTTTCACTACCACCACCTTTAGCAGCAACAGTAATATCAATAGTATTTCCATTATTTACAGATACATGAATAACAGCAGGTGTATTATCTTTTGTATTTACTCTTTTTCCAGCAGGATCAGAAACTATTGAATATCTTAATTTATTAATAGGGTCTTTATATCCTAAAGCTACACCTTCATTAATAATATCGTCTAGTTCTTTTGTTATTTCTAATGGAGCATTTAATCCAACTTTTACAAATACATTAATTGAACCTGTATCTTGACATAAAGGTCTATGACCCATTGCACACATTTTTGAATTAATTAGAATTTGTCCAATTGCATTTTTTGCAGCTTCTGATTCTTCATTCTCATATGCTTCAACCATTGCTTTAACAAAGTCTTCAGGATGATAATAAGATATATATTGAATAGCATCTGCTACACTTTGTTTTATGTCATTTTCAGTAATTTTTTTCATTTAATACTCCAAATATTTTATAAATAATTATAACTAATTTTTATGTATAAGTAGAGTTATTTTGAAATAAAATTATTATTTTGATATTCGTGTAGGCATTATACACAAGTACTTTGAGCTTAAAAGTAATGGTAATTATTATCAATAATTACCATTAGACTTTAGTTTTTTTGAGTGATTCTATCTAAGTTTGAGTAAGCTAAAAATTTAGAATAATAAGCATTATAATATCTTTGTCTCACTTTTGTTAATAAATAATTTGCATCAATTAAGTCAGTTGCAGTAGATACACCTTCGTTAAATCTATTTGAAACAATTTCATAATTTACTTTTGCTTGTTCTAAAGATAAAAAAGAAATTTCTAAATTCTCTTTAGATAAGTTTAAAGCAGATATAGCATTAAAGTATTGAACTTTAATATCTAATCTTAGTTTATTTAATAAAATCTTGCTTTCATTCATTTTCATTTTAGAGATTTTTAACGATGAATTATTTGATCCACCATTATATAAATTCCAAGATGCAGTAAGATTAGCTACATTTTGAGAATCTTCATTTAAAGAAAATTCATTTCCATATTTATTAAAAGAGTATGAAGCATCTACTTTTGGATAAAAAGACGATCTGTTAGCAGATACACTTGAAAAAGATGCATTTATCATAGCTTGTAAAGATTTAATTTCACTTCTATTTTCTAAATCATTTAAAGTATATATTTTATTCTTAAAAGTAGAGATTTTTAAGTCTTTAATATTTTCATCTTCTATATGCTCTAAACCCATAACATTAGCTAAAACATATTTTGAGATTTTTAAATCAGATTTAGCTTTATTAAGATTTTGTTTTGTTTCCAGCGTATTAACTTGAACTTTTAATAAATCGTTTTTAGCTAATAATCCTTCTTCATATTTACTTTGACTATCTTTATATTGTTTTTCAAATAATACTAAAGCACTTTTAGCACTTTGTACATTTTTCTCTAAGTTTAAATAAGAAATATAAGCTTTTTTTACATCTAAAATAATATCTGCTTTTTTTGCAGCAAGTTTGTAAGCTTGTGCTTTTGCTAAGTGTGATGAAGTTTTATTTGCATTTAAATCTTTAAATCCATTAAATAAATTATAAGAGATTTTAGCAGATGCAAATGAATCTTTCTTTGATGCTTCATTTTTTGTTTGTAGGGTCTCCCATTTGCTATTATTACTACTATGATTATTATTACTATTATTATTATCATTATTATTATAATGATAATGATAATGATAATAATAATGATCTCCAGCTTGCTCTCCAGATT
>JABSOL010000054.1:0-5653 GCA_013215985.1 Campylobacteraceae bacterium | reverse complement strand
TTGATGCTTCATATTTTGTTTTTTTATTATTATAAGAATATAATAAATCTATTTTTGGTAAAAAAGAAGAAATACTCTTAGAGTTTTCTTCTTTTGTAATTTTATATTTTTCTTCTTGAACTAAAATATCTTGATTTGAAACTAAAGCCTTTGATATAGACTCGCTAAGTGTCAAAGCATTTAAAGATACAAGTGAAAAAGATAATAATAATGATAAACGTGTTAATTTCATTCTTTCTCCTTAAGACTGTGTATTTATTTTATGTGCTTTATCTTTTTTAGATAAAGTTAATCTTTTTTCTAATTTAATAAAAAACATTAATAAAGCTGGCGTTACAAAAATTGTAAATATTGTTGAAAATGCTAATCCACCTGTAATTACTGAACCTAACCCTCTATAGAATTCACTTCCTGGACCTGGTACTAAAACTAGTGGTAACATTCCAAAAATAGAAGTAAGTGAAGACATATAAATAGGTCTAATTCTTGTTTTTGTTGCAGCAATTACTGCTTCTTTATGTTCCATATTTTCATTATTAATATAATTTAAACTTTGATGCACAATTAAAATTGCATTATTAACAACAATACCAACTAATATAATAAAACCTAACATTGTTAATACATCTAAAGGCTGTGGAGCTAAGAATGTATTAGTTAAAGCAAGTCCTAAAAATCCTCCAGCAGTTGCAAGAGGAACTGTAAACATAATTACTAAAGGATATAAGAAGTTACCAAATAATGCAGCCATTAGTAAATATACGATTACTAAAGCTAGAATAAAATTCTGCATTAAAAGTGCAATTGTAACTGATAGTTTATCAGCAGTACCAGATAAATTAATATCAACAGCTGAAGTAATAATTCCTTTTTTCTTCATACCTTCCAACATAACAGAAACTTTTTTAATTGCTTCATCAATAGTCATACCTGGTGGTGGTGTAACTTGTAGTGTTATTGTTCTTTTACCATTTAAATGTCGTATTTCTGAGATACCAGAAGTATTCTCATACGTAGCTAAAGATGAAATAGGAAGAACAGTATTACCTACTGCTATTTGAGTACTCATAATATCTTGTGGTGTTTGAATATTATTTTCATTAGCTTTAAAAACTAAGTCAATTTTTTTCTTACCATCTTGTTCAAAGTCACCAATAATTCTGCCATCCATTACAACATCAATTACAATACCTAAGTCCCTTGCGCTCATATTTAAAGCTTTTAAAGCATCATTATTAGCTTTAATTTTAACTTCTGGATATATTAATTCAACTGATGGAATTGGTCTTACTTGGCTTCCTATTAGAGTGCCCATAGTAGCTCCATATAATTGTCCACCAATGTTTGCAATATCAGAAATCTTTTCACCTGAGATATCAATATTAACTGTATTTCCTTCGCCTATTCCTTGTTCAAATACACCTGATTGTAAAGAAACACCAAATACAGATGGCATTGAATTAACTATTGGTGCAAAAAATGGAATTAACTCTTTTGCTCTAGTTTCATGCATTGAAGTAGCTCCAAATAAGTTAAAGTCTCCAAATGATACAAAAAATACTCTATCCATACCCGGAACACCATCAACATCTTTATTAATATTCTTTTCAACACTTTTCATTAAGTAAGTTCCCATTTCATATCTTTCCTTATAAGAAAGACCAGGAGGTGCAATTAAAATATTAAAAATTAAGTTTTTATTTCCCTGTGGTAAATAATCAAGTTTTGGGAATAACACAAAAATTATTCCAGCTGAAAATAATGCAAGTGAAACAATAGTAAATACTTTTGTTTTAATATTTTTTAAAGACATTTCAACAATAGACATAATAATATCTACAAGTTTATTACCAAAGTTTACAAGTTTACTTGTATCTTTAATATCTTTTTTTGTTGGTTTTAAAGAAGCAAGACTTTTCCATAACATAGGAATAACAGAAATTGATACAAATAATGAGAAAGTAACAGAAGCAGTAACTGCAATTGCAATATCTTTAAATAACTGACCAGCTTCATCTTCTAAAAATACAATTGGTAAGAATACGGCAATAGTAGTTAAAGCAGAAGCAATTAATGCACCCCATACTTCACTTGCACCTTTATATGCAGCATCGCCTATACTCTCGCCATTTTTTCTATGTCTATCAATGTTTTCTAAAACTACAATAGCTGAATCTACTAACATACCAACAGCAAATGAAATCCCTGCTAATGAAATTGTATTTAAAGATCGGCCCATCATATCAAGAACTATAAATGTACCTATTACAGAAATAGGAATAGCAGCTCCAATAACAGCAGTAGGAGAAATAGCTCTTAAGAATATTACTAAAATAAATATTGCTAAAAATGCACCAATACCAATATTTTCTTTAACTAAATCAACAGCTCCTACAATATATGGTCTTTGATCATAAATCCATTGTAGTTTTAAATCTTTAGAATCTAAAATTTTTGCATTTAAATCATTTACAACTTTTTCAACATCATCAGTTAATTTAACAATATTAACATCGCTATTTGGTTGAATACCAATAAAAATACCATCTTTATCTAAGAACATTGCAACAGTTTTAGCGCTTTCATATCCAAAGTTAACTTCTGCTATATCAGATACACGTACTCTTTGTTCTCTATTAGAAATTAAAATAACATCTTCAATATCTTTTACAGAAGCAAATTTATTTACTGTTCTAATTCTATAAGCATGTCTATCTAAATTTAAAATACCAGCAGAAACATCAACATTTTGCTCTTGTAATGTTCTAATTACTTCTTGAGCAGATAAACCATAAGAAGCTAGTTTATTTGGTTCAAAAACAATTTGCATTTCTTGTTTTCTTCCACCACCACCCATGATTCCAGCAACTCCATCAACTCTTTTTAATGCTGGTTCTATCTCGTCATCATAAAATGTTTTATACTCATCAATATGTCGAGCATTATCATTTTTTGTTTGTAACATCATCCAAATAACTGGAGAGGCAGAAGCACTTTCAATTTTAGGCTCTTTAACGCCTGAAGGATAAGATTGAACTTCGCTTAATTTATTTGATACATCTTGTAATGAATCTCTTAAGTTTGTACCTAATTTAAATGTTAAAGTAAGTTCAGCATAATTATCTTTTGAAGATGATTCAAATTTAGTAAGATTATTTAGTGATTTTAGAGCATCTTCTTGCTCTTCAATTATTTCTCTCTCAATTTCATAAGGTGTTGCACCTGGCCATACTGTTGTAATTTTAATTTCTGGTGTTGAAACAGATGGTGTTAATTGATAAGGTAAGTTACCTAAAGAAATAAAACCAAATAAAACAACAATTAATACAGAAACAATAATTGTAACGGGGTTTTTTATAGAAAATTTAATTAAATCCATTCATTAGCCTTATTTGTTAATTACTTTTAATTCTTGTTTTGGGAATACTCGTTCATTACCTTTAGTAATTACTTCAGATCCTTCTTTTAAACCTTTTGCGCTTACTGCAATATTTTTTCCTGCATATGAAATAATTTGAACAGGAGACATTAAAGCAGACCCATTATCATTAATAAAAATCATATTAGCACCAAATCTTTTTATAACTGCATCTCTAGGAACTACTAAAGCTGTGATTTTTTTACTTTTACTTAATTTAATTTTTGCTTCTTGACCTTCAAAAATAAATGTTTTATCTACGTTTGCTGTAAATTTAATAGGAAAAGTTCTAGTTTTTTTATCTCCATAAACAATTGCTGCTTGAAGTTTTGCTTTATATGCTTTCTTATTAATCATAACAGTATAATTATCAGTGTTTTTTAAACCTTCAACATATGAGATATCTGCAAAAAAAGTAAGTTCAAGTTTTGAAGTATCTACAATTCTTAAAACTTTTGATCCTGCATTTAACCATTCAGCCATATTTACAAATTTTTCAACTATTACACCTGAAAAAGGAGCTCTAATTGTTTTTCTACTTTTTTGAATTATTAATTCATTAAGTTTTGCATTTAATGCTAAAACTCTTGAAGATTTTGAAGATGTATTTAAAAGTGCATCGTCATACTCTTTTTGAGTAATTGATTTTCTCTCTAATAGTTTTTTATATCTAGTATAATCTTTAGATGATGAAACTTCTTCTTTTTTAGCAATATTTAAATTAGCTTTTGCAGCTATTATTTGTGCATTAATAAGTTTTGAATCAATTCGTACTAGAATTTGACCTTTTTTAACTTTATCTCCAAGTTTGAAATAAATCTTTTCAACTAAACCTGAATTTTTTGCAGCTAATACAGAATTATTTGAAAAACTTACCGATCCTAAAAATTCTTGTAATGGATTTACTTCTTGTAATTTAACTGTGCTTGTTTCAACTAAAGCAGGTCTTCCTTCTGCAAATATTGATGAAACAAAAATTAGTGATAATATTATCTTCTTATACATTTTATTTTTCCTCTTTTATTATTTTTGATGTTAATTTTCTAACTACTCCGCCTACTAAGAATATAATAGGGAAAGCGAATATAAAAGCTTTTACAAAAGCTTCTAACCATAAAGATACAAAGTTTTCTACAAAACTTAAGTTTATATACGAAATTATAAATGACATTATAAAAGACATAAAAAATGAAAAACCACTCTTTCATATTTTTTATTAATCATTTAATCTCTATTAAATCAAATAAATTATTTATATAATCTTCGAAAGATTCTTTTGCATCATAATCTTTTGTAGACATTCGTAATAAAACTAAACCTTTATGAAAAATCATTAATGAATCAACAAATTTACTAGCTATTGGTAATAACTCTTTCTTTTTTATTCCTTCATCTATTATACTTCTCATTTCGTCTAATAAAAAACAATCTCGATTAGAATTAAATTCTAAATATGCTTCATTATCATTTGATAATACAACAGACAAATATTCTTTATATCCATTAAAATGTTTTGTATTCTCTTCACTTTTGTCTATCACAAAATAAAAGAAACAAGCTATCTTTTCTTTTGTACTATTTGTTTCTTTTATTTTATTAAAAAACTCTACATCGTGGTTTTCAATATGAATATTAATAATTTCAAAAATAATATCATCTTTATTTTCAAAGTATTCATATATAGTACCTTTTCCAATGCCAGCTTTTTTTGCAACTTGTGCAATAGTTAACTTTTTAATCCCTACTTCTTCAAGTAAAGGAACACAAGAAAGCGCAATAGCTCTTCTTTTCTCATCTTTATTTACAATTTTTGGCAATTTTTCTCCTTTTTGACTGACCGTCGGTCATAAAAAAGAAGTATAACAATACAGAACTTAAGTATTAATTAATTTTGACTACTAGTCAATATAAATAATTTGTAAGAATTATGTTAAAAAAGATATACTTTTCTCAAGTGATTTTATGATTATTATTATTTTATATATTCATAATTATTTTACTTAAAAAGCTTATTATATTCATATTTAATATCACTTATAAGTATGAAACATTAAAGATTCATACATAAACTTAAGTAGAATATACATATTATTTAAAAGCTTTTTCAGCTCAATATCTCAAAAATAATCACTGAAAAAACATCTATTATCAAGCTACAAATACTCACATATAGTTAGTATAGAGGTAATTTATCATTAAACTACAAAAGTAATATTATTTACTACAAAAAAGAAT
>JABSOL010000053.1 GCA_013215985.1 Campylobacteraceae bacterium | reverse complement strand
TAAGTTGTTAAAGATCATCCATTTCTTCGTGTGTGTCACACTTGATTTGGATGGGAATTATAGGGTAAAGTGCTTTGTATGTCAAGGGTTCAAACACAAATACAGCTTAAATTGTTAAATTCTTAATTTTTAAGTATTTTAAACATATAAAGTGTTTAATAATATATAAACACTTACAAAAGAAGTAGATTTATATAACTATATATAGTAATAATATTAACTATTAAAATTTAATGTATTAAAAATAAAAAAATAATTGCAAATTATTCAATGATAAGAATAAAAAAACATACATATATAGTGTGTTATTTGTAGATTAAGATGTAGATTCACATTAGAAGTGCAACGTTTAGAAAGTCAAGATAGTAAGAATAAGTATATATATTCCTAATATTTAGGCATAAAAAAAGGGAAGAACCTAAGTTCTTCCCTTTTATTGAAGTGATTTCTAGTATCTAGAGTAAGCAGCTTCAGTAACGTTTTGAGTGTTAACAATATATGGAACTAATGCCATGTGTCTTGCTCTTTTGATTGCGTTTTCAACCATTTCTTGTGCATTCTTAGAGTTTCCAGTAAGTCTACGAGGCATAATTTTACCTCTTTCACTCATTGAAATCTTTAATAAATCAGTGTTTTTATAATCAATGAAAGTAATTTTCATCTCAGTATATTTACAATATTTTCTTCCGTATTTTCTTTTTTCAGCCATATTAATTTCCTATCCTAAAAAGGTATTTCATCTTCGTCAATGTTAATTTCTGGAATTCTTTGAACAGGAGCTTGCGCTTGTTGTTGCCCATAAGAATTTCCACCTTGTTGTTGTTGCCCATAATTATTAGAAGGAGCATTATACTGATTTTGTTGCTGTGGAGCCGGAGCAGAAGGTGCATTGTAACCTTGGTTACCACCTTGCTGAGCTAAAGCAGCAGAATCAGCTTTTGAATCTAACATAGTCATATTATCAACTCTTAAAGCATGTTTGCTTCTGTTAGTTCCATCTTGTGCAGTCCATTGTTCTAACACAAGTCTACCTTCTAATAAAACTTTAGAACCTTTTCGCAAGTATTGATTAGCAATTTCAGCTGATCTATTAAACATATTAAAATCAAGAAAACAAGCTTCTTCTTTTTTCTCTCCACTTTGCGTTTTGTACGAATGCGATGAAGCAATAGTAGACTTCGCAAGTGCAGCACCAGAAGGCAAATATCTTAATTCAATATCTTTAGTTAGTCTTCCAACCATAATAACTTTATTATACATGCTTAAATCCTATAGTTTAATTATTTTGCAGCTTTTTTAGTAGCTACTTCACACATATTATTATATGCAGCAATTTCTTTATTATTTTCATATTTAATAAAAATGAATCTAATAATATTTTCATTGATTCTGTAATTTCTTTCTAATTCTAAGATTGAATCAGTTGGTCCTTTAAAGTAAACAATGTAGTAATGACCTCTTTTGTGTTTTTCGATTTCATAAGCTAAAGCTTTAGAACCCATATCATCACAAGCAACAATCTCACCACCATTTTTTTCAATGTTAGCTTTAACTAACTCAATTTGTGCTACTGTTTCTTCATCAGAAAGTGTAGGCTTAACAATAAACATTGTTTCGTAATGTCTAATTCTTGACATATAATCTCCTTGTAGTATTAGCCGATATCTTAGGAAAGATATCAGCAAGGTTTAGATTGAAGAGATTTTACCCAAATAAAGCTGAAAACTTTCTAAGAGAAGCTTGTAAATATAAATTTGGCTCTTTAACTTTTGATGTTTTGAACTCTAACTCCAACTCCAGTAGGAAGTCTAGCATTTCTAAATACTTTTCAGGTTTTATATTTATTGCTAATTTACTCTTTTTTTCCCAAATAAGTTTAGGAGGAGTAAAACCTAAAATCTCTTTTGGATCAGGATTACCTATTGTTCTAGCATAAGCAGATATCATAAAGAGTTGTTGAACAAAAGAAGTAACTTGAGTTAATAAAAATATTTCATTTACACCCTCTTCTAATAAATAATATAAATCTTTTCCTATATGCTTACCAGAAATTAAATTATGTAAAAAGTCTTCCATAGATATAGTTGTAATTCCAAAACAATGATTATCTATTACTTTAGTAGATATAGACTCATTAAGAATTGATAATTTTCTTAAATCATTAATACAAAAATTAAGATCTTGTTTATGCATAAAATATAAATGATTTAAAGATGAATTATCTATACTAATATTATTAGTATTTGAATAATCACCTAAAATTTTTAAAGCTTCAGAATCAAAAGGTAAAAAGAACCTGATACAAATAGCCTCAAAATCTTTTTCAAGTTTTTTAGTAAAAGCTAAAGCCATATTTTTAAAATCACTATCACCTAAACAAGCAAAAATTAATGTTGAAATAGGATTCTGCATAGAAGCTTCTATTAATTCTTTCACTTCTTTTTTATCTATTTTTTTATCAACTTTAACTATTAAGATATTATTACTTGCAAACAAAGAGTTTTGAAGAAGTTTATTTTTAATATCTCTAAAATTATACTCATCAAAATATACTTTTTCAATATCTTCATCACAAGAAAAAGATTTAGCTATTAAAGATGCATAATGTTCAACCATATAAGTAGATTGTCCATAAAACATATAAGCTGAAAAAGTTTTATTTTGTTTTAAAAGATTATCAAACTCTTTTTTATACATTTTTATTCCTAGTATTTAATAGATACAATAATTTTACCAGATACTAAATCAACATCTTTAATAATTACTTTAAGTTTTGTGAATAATTTAGCACCTTTATAATTATCAATTGATACTCTTAAACCTGGCATATCTTCATAAAACTTAGCCATTGCTCTATCTTCATCAATAATACAAGCTTTACATTCACGTCCAATATTTTCATAAGCCCAACGTGCATATTTTCTATCTTCTAAATTCCATACAACTTGATCAACAATTCGCTCTTCTTTAGAAATGTGCTCAGTTATTTCATCAATATTTTCAGGTATTTTTCTAGTTTTTAGCATTCTATGTAAAACTAAATCAGAATATCTTCTAATTGGTGAAGTAAAATGAGAATAAGATTTAAATCCTAATCCAAAGTGACCTGTATTAATTGAAGAATACTTAGCTTGTGTTTGTGCTTGAATAATAAGTTCATTAACTTGTTCTTCTAAAGAAGTATCAAATACTTTTTTCTGAATCTTTTCAATTGTTTCATGAACTGTTGACGCTAGTTTAACTTTTAAACCTAAAACATTAACATCATCAATTAGTTTTGCTATATCTTTAAATGTAGGTTCTTCGTGAACTCTATAAATTGACGTTTGTGAAACTTTTTTACTAGCTTCAATATTTGCTAATAACATACACTCTTCAACTAATTGATGAGATGCTGTTGATTCTTCAGTTGAAATATGATCTAAAAACTCTTTATTATTAAGTACTAGTCTATGTTCTTTTGTTCTAAAGTCATAACCAGTTTTTAATCTTCGCGCTCTTATTATTTTAGTAATATCATATAAAGGTGTGATATATTCAAAAATATTATCTTCTACTGCATCACTTGAATCTTTATGTCCTTCTAATAATCTATCAATTCTTTCATAAGAGAATTTTTTATGAGAGTTTATTAAAGCTTCAAATACTTCTGATTTTCTAACTGCATAATTATTATCTAAGTGAATTTTAAATACAAATGCATATCTATCTATACCTTCAACAAGAGAACATAATTCTTCTGATAAAGCAAAAGGTAACATAGGTAATACTTTATTTGGTAAATACATAGATACAGCTTTTTTAAATGCAGCTTGATCTAAAATACTTCCTTCTTGTACAAAATAAGAAACATCAGCAATTGCAATATATAAAACATTTGCGTCTTTATCAAAATAAATAGCATCATCATGATCTTTAGCAGATGCTGGATCTATTGTACAAAATGCTAAATCTCTTAAATCAACTCTATTGCTTGTATCATTCATAGATACATTTACATCTAAATCAAATTTAGCTCTATGTATTTCATTGTAAATATATAAAGATAAAGTTTCATCTATTTTAGGATCACTCATATTCCCAATAACTTTTAATACTTCAAATGATTTTGAATTAATTAATAATACATCAAAATTATTATAAGTTTTTGTAAGTTTTTGAATATTTTTATTAGATAAAATTATTTGTTCTTTTATAGTAATTATATTTTTTGCATTAACATAAACTAACAAATCCGATTCGTTTGAATCTAATACTTCAATTATTTTAGCTTTAAATCTGCTTCGGGGGTTAAATACTCTCTTAACTAAAATAAAATCTTTATTATAAGCTCCATTTAATTCAGTAACATCTAATTTAATATCTTTTAATTCACTTTGTAAGTCTTTTAATAAAGCAAAGTTTTTTTCAATTTTTAAAAAACCAACTCTATATTTTGAAGAAATCTCATATTTATCATTTTTTAAAATAATTACTTCTTTTTTAATAAATTCATTAATTACAGATTTTTCTTCTTGGCTAAAATCATTCTTATTGTTTATGATTTTAGTAAATATTTTTTTAAGCATTTCGCTCCTTCTATTATTAATGTGATTTTAGCAAAATATTAATAAAACGTTGCCTTATGCATAAATTTTTAAATTTTAGCACTAAATATCAGGGGAAAAAATAAAGTTTTTTCGATATACTTATTTAAATTTAAACAAGTATAGGGGAAAATATGAAATTAAATGTATATTATGACAAAGATTGTAACATCGAGTTAGTTAGATCTAAGAAAGTAGCGATGATAGGTTTTGGATCACAAGGACACGCACACGCAGAAAACTTAAGAGATTCTGGTGTTGAAGTTGTTGTTGGTTTAAGAAAAGATGGTTCATCTTGGGCTAAAGCGGAAGCTAAAGGTTTTGATGTTAAAACAATTGAAGAAGCAACTGCTGCTGCTGATATTGTAATGATTTTATTACCAGATGAAAATCAAGCTGATATTTATAAAGATCAAATTGAGAAAAACCTAAAAGATGGTGCAACTATTGCATTTGGACATGGTTTTAATATTCACTACGGAAGAATTGCACCTAAAGCAAATATAAATGTAATGATGATTGCACCAAAAGCTCCAGGTCATACTGTAAGAAGCGAATTTGTTAAAGGTGGAGGAATTCCAGATTTAATTGCAATTCATGCTGATCCTTCTACAGGAACTAAAGAATTGGCATTATCTTATGCTAGCGCTATTGGTGGTGGAAGAACTGCTATTATTGAAACATCATTTAAAGATGAAACTGAAACTGATTTATTTGGAGAACAAGCTGTATTATGTGGTGGAATGGTATCACTTATTCAAGCTGGATTTGAAACATTAACAGACGCAGGATATGCTCCTGAATTAGCATACTTTGAGTGTTTACATGAAGTAAAACTAATTGTTGATTTAATGTTTGAAGGTGGAATTGCTGATATGAGATATTCTATTTCTAATACTGCTGAGTATGGAGATTATGTATCTGGTAAGAGAGTAATTAATGCTGAATCAAAAGCTGCAATGAAAGAAATTTTAGCTGAAATTCAAGATGGTAGATTTGCAAAAGACTTCATTTTAGAAGGACAATCAGGTTACCCTAGAATGAATGCAGAAAGAGCAAATGCTAAAGCTTCATTAATTGAAAGAACTGGAAATGATTTAAGAGAAATGATGCCATGGATTAAAACGAATAAAATCGTTGATATGGACAAAAACTAAAAGTAAGGCTTAGCCTTACTTTTTAATAGAAGATATATGAAAAAAAGAAAACACTCAAAAAAAAGAAAAGACCCTCAAAAAAAGACACTTAGTCCAACAAGTATATTAGTTCTCCTTGTTTTATCTTTAGTAATTACTACAATAATTATATATGGAATTATTATTAATAATTTAAATGAAAAAAATAAAAAACACGTAAATAATACTAAACAAGAAATTAATAAAAATATAAATACTCATAATGATAATGAGATTAATGAATTAGAAAGATATAGACAAGAAAGAATACAAAAGTTAAGTGACAAAATTTATGAAGAAAATAATAATAACCTTTATAAAGAATATCATGAAAATACAAAAGAAATTGAAAGTACGAAGAAAAATGAAGCTGCAGTATTTATAGATAAAATCAAAGAAAAACTAAAAATTGATAAAAAAGAAGAAGTCAAAGATTTACATTTAGAAGATAAAGTTCAAGATAAAAAAATAGATATAAAACATTCTAATAAAAAAGCTAAATTAATTTTAATAATTGATGATGTTTCTTCATCTGCACAAGTAAAATCAATATTATCTTTAAATCATAAGATTACTATGTCATTTTTACCTCCATCTTCAAATCATTTAAATTCAGCAGAAATTGCAAAACCATTGCCTTTTTATATGATTCATATTCCACTTCAAGCAAGTATCGCTTTTAAGTTTCAAGAGAATAAAACATTAGGTATAAATGATTCATATGAAGAAATTGAAGCTTATGTTAAAAAAATTAGAGATTGGTATCCTAATGGAAAATATATAAATAACCATACTGGAAGTAGATTTACTTCAAATGATAAAGCAATGAGTAGATTATTTAAAGCCTTAGATAAATATAATTTTCATTTTATAGATAGTAGAACAACTGCTAAAAGTTATGGTAAAAAATATGCTAAAAAATACAATATTCCTTATATTTCAAGAAATATATTTTTAGATAATAATCAAAACTTTTCTTATATCCAAAATCAATTAAAAAAAGCTATTAAAATAGCTAAAAAGAATGGAGTAGCAATTGCAATAGGACATCCTTATTCAATAACTATAAAAGTTCTAAGAAATTCAAAACATTTATTTAAAGATATTGATTTAATATATTTAAATTCTCACCCTAAACTTAAGTAGTTTAATCAAAAGTTATTTCTAACTTTTGATTATTATAAGTCTATATTTTTTTTGTAAAAGCTCTAAGTAAAAAGTATCCTAAAATACCAGCAGTAAATGAAGCTATAAGAACAGCTAATTTATCAGTATACGCATACAGAGTATCATCTACAAATGCTAAAGAATTAACAAATAAACTCATAGTAAATCCAATTCCTGTTAAAACAGAAACGGCATATAATTGTTTAAAGTTTGCACCCTCTGGTAAAGATGCTAATTTTAATTTAATTGCTATATATGAGAATGAAAATACTCCAACTTGTTTACCTAATAATAAACCTAACATAATTCCTAAAGGAACAGGATCTAAAATTTGTTCAAAAGATATTCCTCTTAAATCAATTCCTGCATTTACAAAAGCAAATAATGGAAGAATAAAAAAAGCAACCCAATAATGTAATGAGTGTTCCATTTCTTTTAACATCGAAAACTTCTCACCAGAAGCTCTAATTGAAACAATAGGAATTGTTAAAGCTAAAGCAACACCTGCTAAAGTAGCATGAACACCTGATTTTAATACAGAAACCCATAATACTATTCCTACTAAAATGTAGGCTGCTGGTTTGATTACATTTAATTTATTCATAATAACTAAAGTAGTTAAAGACAGACCAGCTACTACAATAGAGAAAGTAGATAATTCGCTTGTATAAAATAAAGCAATAATTATAATCGCACCAAGGTCATCAATGATAGCTAAAGCCATTAAAAATATTTTTAATGATAAGGGAACTCTTTTCCCTAAAAGAGCTAATATACCTAAAGCAAATGCAATATCAGTAGCAGTTGGAATAGCCCAACCACGCATAGCAATTTCATCACCTATATTAAAATAAACATATACTAAAGCAGGAACTACCATTCCTCCTAAAGCTGCAAAAGCAGGTAATGCTATTTGTTTCATAGAAGATAAATGACCTTCTAATACTTCTCTTTTAACTTCTAATCCAATTAGGAAAAAGAAGATAGCCATTAAACCATCATTTATCCATAAAAGTAAGGGTTTGGCGATTTGTAAAGCTCCAAATTTTATTTCTACTGGAGTATGTAAGAATGCGTCATAAACAGGTGATAACAAAGTATTTTTTAAGATTAATGCAATTATTGTTACGAATATTAATAGTATTCCTGCTGATGATTCTTTTTTAATAAATTCTTCTAAAAAGTTCATATTTTTCCTTTTATATCTAATAAGATATTAGGATTATTTTAGAAAAAAAGTATTAATGATAAGTTAACTAAATATTACAATTTTTAGGTGGTTTTGTAAATCTTAGAATTAAGTATCCAAGAGTCCCTGAAAATACTGAAGCACATAAGATTGCAAGTCTATCTGTTGATAAATACATATTATGATCTACAAAAGCAAGAGAGTCAATAAATAGACTCATAGTAAATCCAATACCCGCTAAAACAGAGACTCCGTAAATTTGAGCCCAAGAAGTACATTTAGGAAGTTTTGTCCAGTTTAGTTTTACAGATACATAAGTAAATAAAAATACACCAAACTGTTTACCTAAAAATAAAGCAAAAAATATTCCTAAAGGAACATCTTCTAACATAAGTGAAAAATCTAAGTTTCTAAAATCTATTCCTGCATTTACAAATGCGAATAAAGGAAGAATAAAAAAAGCCACCCATAAGTGTAAGTTTTTTCTTAAAGTTTTTGCGGGTGAAACATGTCTACCTCTTTTATCTCTGGCTTCTAAAGGAATCATAAATGCCAATAGAATACCTGCAAGTGTTGCGTGAACACCTGATTTTAAGACAGCAACCCATAAGATAACTCCAACTACCATATATAAAGAAATAAGACCTACCTTACATCTATTCATTATAAATAAAATAGCAACACATACAAGTCCTACATATACTGAAATTATTGATAAAGAAGAAGTATAAAATAATGCAATTATTAATATTGCACCAATATCATCAATAATAGCTAAAGCCATTAAGAATATTTTTAATGATAATGGAATTCTTTTTCCTAAAAGAGCTAATATTCCTAAAGCAAAAGCAATATCAGTAGCAGTTGGAATTGCCCAACCTCTTAATGCTTGAGAGTCTTCATAATTAAAGGCAAAATATATAAGTGCAGGAACTATCATTCCCCCAAGGGCTGCAAATAAAGGTAAAGATATTTTAGAAATAGAAGATAAATGACCAGCTGCAACTTCTCTTTTTATTTCAAGTCCGACAATTAAAAAGAATAAAGTCATTAGGCCATCATTTATCCACAAATAAAGAGGTTTATTAATTGAGAAGTCATTAATTGAGATGTTAATAACTGTATTTAAAAATGCATTATAATAGACAGATAAAAATGAATTAGAGATTAAAAGTGCTAATATTGTAATAAAAATAAGAACAATCCCTGAAGAAGATTCTTTTTTTATAAAACCTTTTGCTAACGTATTCATTTTATCTCCCTTTATATAATGTTATAGAAAGAAACTTATAATAGTATTAATTATTAATTCTTAGTTGATAAGTTATATCTCCAGCACCAACTCCAATAATTAATCCTTCATCATAAGTTTTGATAATCTCATTATTCTTAATAATTTCTACTTTACAGTTTTTTGTAATAATTTCATCTGCAAAAATAGGATTATACATTGCAAATTCTTTTGCAAAATCGATATCAATTTTTTGCTCACCTGGAATAGTCCAAATAGGTAAAATAATTAATTCATCACAACGTTTAAAACATTTTTTAAAACCTTCTAAATTATCATATGTTCTTGAATATTTATGTGGTTGCCAAATAACAACTCTTTTATTAAGGTTTTTTAAATTATCATATAATTCAACTGATTTCATAGTTGCTTCAATTTCTGTTGGATGATGAGCATAGTCATCAACTAAAACAAATTTTTCGCATTTTTGAAGAACATCAAATCTTTTTTTAATACCTTTATAGTTTTTTAGATTTTTTCTAATTTTTTCTACGTCAAGTTCATTTAAAGCAGCCATAATAGCTAATGATGCATCAATCGCAATGTGATAACCAAATCCCCAAACTTCAAAGAATCCATACTCTTTTAATTCAAAAGATGTAAAAGGTTCATCATTATTTAAAATATATGAAATGTTTTTAATATCTAAACTTGGATACAAGTTTGTTGCATTTTGGATATGCAATTTTTTAATATATTCATCTTCTGCATTTAAAACTTTTATCGAACCTAAATTAATAAACTTTCTATATGAATCATAAAACTTATCATAATCATAGTTATAATATTCCATATGCTCAGGTTCTGCATTTGTTACAATTGAACAATAAGGATTAGATAATAAAAAACTAGCATCACTTTCATCTGCTTCAAAAGCTAAAATATCAGATATATATCTAAAGTTTGAGCCAAAATCTTTTGAAATTGCACCAATAAGAGCTGATGAATTTAAAATAGAAGATAAAATTGCTGTTGTTGTTGATTTGCCATGAGCTCCTGCAACACAATAGTTTTTAGTATCTGCTAAAATAAAAGGTAAAGCTTCTTTTCTAGATAAAGTTTTAATTTGTTTAATACGAGACTCAATTAATTCAGGGTTTTCATCACTTACAGCTGCTGAATATATTACTATATCAGGGTCTTTAATATTAGAAGCATTTTGGGGATAAAATACATTTATCCCTTCCTTTTCTAATTCTCGCGTAATTGGTGAACTTTTCATATCGGAACCAGATATTTCATGTCCTGAATGTACTAAAAATCTTGCTAAGGCTGATAATCCGATTCCGCCTATTCCTATAAAATGTATTTTCATCTTAATCCAATAAATGTTTTAATTTTTCAAATTCGCCTGCTAAAATATCTTTATTATCTATTAAATAATTTTCTGTTTCAAAATTAAATGAATCAATAAAATAAGCATATTTTTCAGCACTTGGAGTTGCATTAATATTAACTTTTTCATCATAAAATTTATCTAATGTAAATCCTTTTGCAATTGCAATTACATGTACATTTAAAGATTCTATTAAAACATTATCAGAAATAATATTTGATAATACAAAAAATAACTGTTGTGCTGCATCTGTTTGTTCATTTGACCATTTTTCAATCGCATGCTCATAAAAAGATCTTACTAAATATAAATCTTCATTATCTAAAGATAATTTATTACCATTGTTTACTATTTTATCAACTTCATCAAATGATATAGTTAATATATGTTCATATACTGTATTGATTTCATTTTCATCTAAATCTAAAATAAGCATAGTGTCAAGAACTTCGTATAAAGCTTCAATATTTTTTGTTTTAATTGCATCAACTCTTGTTTTATCTAAATATGTAAGAAACTCCGGGTTTGTTCTTGCTTCATTTAACTCATTTTGGTTCATTTATAAAATCCTTAATTCTATTTAATACTTCTTTTGTTTTTTGTGCATTTTCAACTAATGCAATTCTTATGTAATTTTTTCCAATTCCATTTCTTCCTAGATATGAAGCGGGTAAAACTTTTACATTTTTTTCTTTATATAAACTTTTAGTAAATTCTAATTCATCTTTTACTTCTAAATAAATATAAAATGTACTTTGAGGTGTTTTTATACCTAAAATTTCTTCAGCTAAGTTAAAATTTTCTTTATAAATTGCTCTAAATTCTTCAACATGTTTTTCATCATTCCAAGCATCAGCGGCTGCATACTGTAATGGTAGAGGTGAAGCACATCCAATATATGTTCTATATTTCAGATATTCTTTTAAAATATTTTTATCACCTGCAATGAATCCTGATCTTAAACCAGGTGCACTTGATCTTTTTGAAATAGAATTAATTATTACAATATTTTTAAAATCTTTATTTCCTACATTAATTGAAGCTTCTAATAATGACACAGGTTTAGCATTTTCATTAAAATATATTTCAGAATAACATTCATCATTCATTAATACAAAATCAAATTCTAAAGCTTTTTTAACCCATTGAGATAATTCTTCTAAATTCATAGAAGCTGCTGTTGGATTATTAGGATAATTTAATATCACAAAATCACATTTTTTTAAATCTTCATCTGATAAATATGCTTTATAATCATTTTTAGATTCTAAATTAATATGTATTACTTTTGCTTTGCAGGCAATTGCAGCACCTTCATAAATTTGGTAAAAAGGATTTGTAAAAGCAATTACAGGTTCTTTCTTGTCAAATAATAAAAACTGTGGAAAATTAAATAATACTTCTCTTGTTCCAAAAGTAGGGATTATTTCTTCTTTTTCTAATTTCAAAGCAAATCTTTTTTCTACAAAATTAATCATAGCTTCTTTTAAAATAGGAGTTCCACCCGATGCTGGATACTTTTTTAATAAATGTGAATGTTTTTCTAAACTTTTTTGTATAAAATCTGGTGTCTCAAATTGAGGTTCACCTATAGTTAGAGCTGATAATTCGTAAGAATCATTTACTTTAATATCTTTTAACAATTCATTTAGTCTCTCAAAAGGATATTTTTCAAATACCACCTTTTCTCCTTGTAAAATTAATTTGTTTCTTCTTCGTCTTCAATAATAGGAATTAATAATTGATTAAATCTTGCCATATCAAATGATATTAAATCTGAGTTTGTATAAAAGAAATCAAAAAAGTATCTTCTTTTTAACATGTCTTTTTTAAATGGCATGATTTGTAAAATATTTTTTTGTTCTTTTAATTCTTTAATTGGATTTGCATCTTTTGATTGAATCTCAACTTTTTGATTAAATATTTTTGCTAAATTCTCAAAATGATCTAATAAATTCTTTTTATCATCTTCATCAAACCCTAAAGGATCCATATCAAATATTTTTGTTTTCGTTTTTAACTGTGAAGAAATATCAAAAATAATTGGTGATATTTGCTCATAAGATTTAATATCATTTAATAATACAAATGTTTCTTTTGTAGTAGATATCTTATTTTTACCAATTTTAAAAATAGCAATTTTACTGTCTTTTATTTCTTCTAAATATTTATCTATTAAAAATAGTTCGTGTGATAACATTAAAACACCAACATCATACTTTTTAATGTCATTTTTAATGATTTTTGAAAAACCAACATTAGCATAGTCAATTTCAAATATAAGATTTTTACCTAAATCTTTTAATTCATATTTAATTCTATTCATAATTGAAACATTACTTGGTCTTGTAATTTTAATTATTAGTTTCTTGTTCTTTAGTTTCTTATCTAATTGTATTGCTTCATTAATAGCTTTTATTATTTCTTTTTCTTTTTGAGCATATAAATCTAAGTATAAATATATATTAGCACCAAATGGTCTTGGGAACTGACCTTGGCTCTGTCTAATTGCATTATATACTTGCATTAATACTTTAGCTTTTCCAATAATTAAAATAGTATCGTTTGGTTTTAAAATTAAAGAAGGTTTTACTGTAATTAGTGTCTCATTTCTATATAAGGCAAAAATTTTCCAATCTTTTTGTTCAATTGAGCCTATATATCTATAAGCATAAGTAGATCCAAATGGAACTCTAATTTCCATAATCTCACCCTGTCTTAAACCAATATTTTGAGCAATAATAGGAATATTTGGAAGTTTTTCGACCATACCATTTGCTAATACTTCTATACCTTGATAGATATTTACATAAGGATCATCAAATTCTAAACCCCAATAATCTAAGATATTCATATTTAAAGTTCTTTTTTGATCTTTAATGTTTTTAATTACATTTAACATCTCGTCTTTTGAATTAAGCGCAATTAAAACCTCAGCATGAGTATCTTTATCTAAAACCATAGATAACTTAGATTTAGAAGTTGGATCAAATTTATAAAACGTAAAGTTTGATGGTCTTGTTTTACCAAGTATTGAATCATTTACATAAATTACATCATATGAATTTTCAATCACATTTGATTCTATAATTCTATTTAAAAGTTTTTTCGCAACTATTCCATCTAAGATAACTAATATTTTTTTCATGTTTGGATTATATCTTTTTTATTCTTTTATACTTATATTTAGAATATAAGCCACTTATTCTTCAGTGAATAAGGGTATTTTAACTGTAAATACAGCACCTTCTTTATCATTTTTAACTAATAATAAACCTTGCATATTTTGTTCAACAATAATTTTACTCATGTATAAACCAATACCAGTTCCAGCTGATTGATGTTTAGTAGTAAAATAAGGATCAAATATTTTTTCAATTATTTCAGAGGGTATTCCACCTGCATTATCTGCTACTTCTAAACATCCAAATTCTTCATCTTTATATATTCTAATATTAATGATTCCTTCGTGAATTTTTTTATCAATAAATGCATCTTTTGCATTAGATAAAATATTTAACATAGCTTGTGAGAACTCATTAGGAAAACCATATACACTAGAATTATCTTCAATTTTTTTTATTACTTTAATATTATAGTTTTTAAAAGAGGCATCAATTAAATTTATAGTATTTTCTATTGAGTTTGATATATGAAAACTTTCTTTCTTTTTATTAGGTTGAAAAAAGTTTCTAAAATCATCAATTGTTTTACTCATCATAGATGTTAACTGAACACCATTTTTCATAGAATCATCCATAAACTTCTGATTTAACATATCATTTGAATATGAAAAATGAATATTTTGGATAATTAATCCTAAGGCATTTAATGGTTGTCTCCATTGATGAGCAATATTACCAATCATTTCACCCATAGCTGCAAGTCTTGATTGTTGTATTAACATTCTTTCTTGTTTATGTCTTTTACTTATTTCTTCTTTTACTTTTGAATCAAGGTTTTTATTAAGCTCAGCTAGTTCTTTTGTTTTTTGCTCAAGGTTTAAATTAATTTTATTTATTTCTTGAGTTCTTTTTTGTACTCTTAATTCTAAGTCTTCATGTGAAAGTTTTAATTTTAATTGATTTTCTTCAAGATTTGTAACCATAATATTAAATGTATTAGCTAACTCACCAATCTCATCATCTCTTTTAATTTGTGATCTTACTGCTAAATTACCATTAGCAATTGCTGTTGCTGTTTGATTTAATTTAATAATAGGTTTAGCAAATACATTAGCAACATAAAATGCAATAAAAAATGAAGCAATAATTAAAGTAGTAAAAAGGTAAAAAAATAATAAGTATAAATCACTTATCCTTTTATCATAATCTTTAATATCAAAACTTAAATGTATCCACCCCCAATGAACACCTGAAAAATAAATAGGATATGTATAATGGAATACTCGCTCTTTTAATATAGGTGAATACATAATATGAAAATGATCTTTGCTTCTTTGCATAGATGTATACATAGGATCTAATTTCTCTAAAAAAGACCAAGATTTTTTTTGGATATTAAAATATTGATTATCTAATTTTGCAATAATTATATTTTTTAACTTATCATTGTTTTTAATATACTCAGAATTAAACTCAACTAAATAAGATGAATCATCTATAATTAAAGCATCTGAAGTTACAAATGAAATAGACTGGGCTATACTTTTACCTTCTGAATGTAAAAGTTCTAAAATAGATTTTTTCTGTAAAAGCATTAAATAAGATGCGAATATACTTGTAACTATAATAATCCCTAAAAATAATAAAAAGAATATTTTCCAGAATAATTTATTCTTTTGTAAAGTT
>JABSOL010000052.1 GCA_013215985.1 Campylobacteraceae bacterium | reverse complement strand
GTCAAAGTATTATAGCAGATAATTGGTCTTTACAGAATATATCAGAATTATTTACCAATGGGTTAAATAATGAAAACACTCTCTATATTGATATTAATAAAGATGATGATTCATATGAATTTAAAGAAATTTCAAGTGCAATTATTAATATTGAGTCACTATTTGATTTTATAACTGATATTATTCTTCGTGATCAAATTCTAGTTGATGATAAGTTTACACATTCTTGGAAGCAATATAATAGTCCTCTTAATAAAGTAGTTGAATCAAAAATAATAAGAGAATATCCATTTTTAGTTACTCCTAAAAATTTAGTAGAACCACGAGATGAATTTGTAAAGAGGCTTTGTGTTACTAGTGATTTGGTGCGTGATCATGAAATAAATGTTAACGGTTGGATTAGCCAAGGTAAAACTCCTAATCCTTATTTATCACAAACTCTTTGGGGTGGAGCAGGAATGCTAGCGAGAGGTTTTGTTTATGAACAAGGATATACTCCTCATCCTATTAGAAAAAGGTTATTTGCAAGTACTAATATTATGCTTCCTAGTGAAGATTCAGTTGTTCAACTAGATAATGTAATAAATGAAAAAAGAGCTAACCTATCAAAATCATACATAAATAATGATGAGATTTATTCCTTAAGTGTAAATATGCCACCTTTACCAATTAAGGTAATTCAAGAATCAAACTCAGTTGAGCAAATGATTTCAGTTGCATTAGAAATGCGTAAGGAATATGAGGAATTAAGAAATTGGTTAGGTTGCTATCAAAAAGCTCTAACAGATGGAAGCTATAAAGATATTTTAAAATTTAAGAAAATATTGCATTCTATTTCACTATATGTTGATTCTAAAATGGGAATTGTAGATTCAAATGCTCCAACATTTACAACAGGAATTGGTGTTCTTAAAATTGCTTTAAAAGGACAACCTATAAACACTCTTATAAATCAATTTGGTATTAGGTCAATGATTAATGAATTAATTATAAGTAAATCTGGAAATTCAGATATAAAAAAGTTTTTAAATTTCTTTGGTGAAAAGAATACAGTTGTAGGACTCAAAGTTTTAGAACATTTTACAAATAAAAATATTTAACAAAACCTCGCAGCGAACGCAGAGCGTCGCTGAAGTTAAACGTTAGATACCTAAAGGAAAAAATGTTGTTAGAATGTATAATTTGTAGAAAAGAAAAAGATGATTTATCCGATGAACATGTAATTCCAGATGCTCTTGGTGGGTATTATCATATACATACAGTTTGTAAGAAATGTAATTCTAAATTGGGAAGTTATGTTGATACTAAATTAGTTAATCATTTGTTTTCTACATTTCAACGATATTCTACTGGTTTAAAGGGAAAGAGTGGAACTATTCCAAATCCTTTTAGTGGGACACATACATTAAAAGATGATGAAGAACAAAAAGTAAGATTAGAAAAAGACGAAAATGGTGTATTTGTTCCATATTTAATTATGGGTTCACCAGATGTTACAAAAGAAAATGATAAAACTACAATAACTATAAAGATAGATGCCAGAGATAAAAATAAACTACCTTCTATTATTAAAAAGATAGCAAAAAGAAACAACTTTAATGTGGAAGATATACAAATTGATACAGATTTAGATAAATACTCGCATAAGTTTAGACCAGAAGTAATAATTAAAACTTCTGTAGATTTAGATGAGTTTAAAATAGGTTTATTAAAAATTGCATATGAATTCGCAGTTGATTCTATCCCCGAATATTATAATGATGAAAAAGCAATATTAATTTCAAAAGATTTAGAAAATTGTAAAATTACAACTAATGATTTATTCATTGGAAGTGGTTTTGATAAAGATATGTTTAATGCTTTTAAATTTATATTAGATATAAGTTCTAATAAACATTATCTAATATTATGTCATACAAAAAAATTAGGATTAATTTGTATGATATATTTATCTAATACATTTTCTATTGGAGTAAAACTATCAACAAATGAATATTTAAATGAAAACTTTATATTTGGAATAAATGATATCGAAAATAAAAATTTTGAAAAACTTGATATCAATCAAATACATGAAAGAATTTATAGCCCCATGAAACTTAGGTATGGATATTTATTTCAAACAGAAGATGAATGTCAGAAATTTAAAAAAATAGAGCAATCTAATGATTTTGAATTTTATAAAGATACAAATGGCAATCAACCATTATATGATAAAGATGGGAATGCTGTATATAGTGATATTAATGAAAAGTTGGAAGTATTAGACAATGTATCAATTCTTGATTTTGATTCTAAAGATTTAATTAGTGAAGTTAATTTTGAAGATGAAGAACTCTATATAAAAATTAAACCAGATAATATATTATTAAGAGTTGTGGTTGTTAGAAGTGAACAATATTATATAGGAAGTATCTAATAAGTCGAGAAATGTTTTAAAAATCAACATAAATATATATTAAATATAGGATAATTAATGATAAAAACACATAATGAAGTAATAATTGTAGATGATGAGCCTTTTAAAAATTGTAAATTCGAAAGAGAAGAAAAAGCAAATATATTGCAAAGTGTGCTAGCTTATACAAAGGAAAATGCAGTTGTTAATTTAACAGCACCTTGGGGTTATGGAAAAACAACTTTTTTAAAAATGTTTACACAAAAATTAAAAAACGATGGAACTACATGTTTATATTTTAGTGCTTGGGAATATGATTATATTGAAGATCCTTTTAGTGCTTTAATAGCACATTTAAAAAAAGAATTAAATATTGGTAGAATATTAGAAGAAGACTCAAAATTAAAAAAAGTTTTTAAAACAGCTATGCCTGTTGTTGGAAATGTTGGGTTGAAATTACTTACAGCAAATATGTTAGATATAGCCGCTGTTAAAGATATGTTTTCTAGTGAAACTGATGAAAAAATATCAAAAGAAGTTGGAAATATTGCCCAAAATGTATTAAACAATTACACTAATATATCTAGTAGTATTATTGAATTTAAAGAAGCACTTAAAGATTTTGCGATAGGACAACCAAATGGACACATTGTAATTATTATTGATGAACTTGATAGGTGTAGACCAAATTTTGCAATAGAAATGTTAGAAAGAGTAAAACATATTATGTCTGTTTCTGGTGTCAAATTTGTATTAGGAACAGATAAAAAACAATTAACTGAATCTATAAAAGTATTATATGGATCAAACTTTAATTCCCAAAAATACCTAGAAAGATTTATCGATTTTGAATATAAATTGGAAATACCAAATACAAAGGCTTATGTTGAAAGTTTAATAGAAGAATTTGATATTTTAAATCAAGAGAAACTTAGAAAATATGATGAATACTTAAAAGATAACTTAATAGAAATGGCATTGTTTCTTGCAGATACACTTGAATTAGATTTAAGAACATTGCGACAATTATTCTTTCAATTACACTTAACAATTATAACTATCCCATTGTGTGAAAATAGAAGTCATTGTATGAATAAAATATATACAGAATATTTACTTTATAGATTAACAATATCAAAAATAAAAGAATCTCAAAAATTTGATAAAATAGCTTTTGAAAAATCAATGTATAATAATGCGAATAAAAATAGTATTTCAAAATCTTGTGCTTTGGATTTATATTATAATAATTCACTAAGAGAAATTATACGTGATGAAAATGGAACTCATTTTGTGGGCACATTTATACATGAAGCTCATGAGATTAGAGTTTTAAATGTATATAATCAAGTAAACGAAAATGAATATTCTTATATGAATGAAAATATTTTAAACAAAACATTACAAAGTCATGAGAATTTTAAATTATAGAATAGGTATATTTATATGAATATTCTTCAAATATTTAGACGGAGATTAGTTAAATGAAAAGTAAATATATTGCAGGACTTACATCAATAATTGCTATAGTTGTAACTCTATTTCAAGTACATATTTCGGATATAAATAAAAACAAAGAATTAGAACTTGCTAGAATTCAATCTGATTCTAATTATAAATTAGCACAATTACATGAAGAACGTACTTGGAAATATAAAATGACTGAATTTATGGCTAAGTATAAAAAAGATATTTTTTCTGATGATTTAAATACAAGAAAAAATATACAAAAAATTATGATGGTCTCATTTCCAAATAATATTACAACAAAAATTTTTACAGATTTAGCTAAAATATCAAATAAAGATGATTGGTTAAAAGCTTTGTATATATTAAGAAGAGTAGACCAGCCAACTGTATTTATTCAAATTACTAAAGACTTTCCAGAAGAAATAATAGAGCCTATCTCTGACACTATTGCAGGTGGAGATATTTCATATGTAACTAATGATGAGTATATTGATAATAATTTAACAGAAGGTGATGTACGATATTTTTTTGAAGAAGATGAATTACTAGCAAAAAAAGTATTAAATGATTTTAAAAGTATGGCTTGTACTCAAGGCTATGAATTAAATTTAAAATTATTATCCTTTGTTAAAAACAAAGATAGAAATATTAAAGGTACAATTGAAGTATGGCTAAGTACAAAAAGTGCAAAGAAGATTAAAGATAAAAAACACGATTGTTATTATGAAGAAGAAAATATCTAACAAAACATTGGAAGAAGAACATGGCTACAACGATGATAATCTGGATTTCAAGTGTCACCCTAAGTTATTTAAAAGTTAAAATAGTCAAGATGTTAAATAGCCACGTCTTTCAATTTAAACGTTATATGACAAAAGGAATATAGATTGCCAATATATTTAACTGAAGAAAATTTAGCAATTATTTTAAATGAACTTTTCCCTGAGAATGATTTTATTCGAGATAAATCAGTACCAAATTCAAAAAATAAAAGATTAAGACCTGATTTCAGGTCAGATAAAATGAAAATTATTCTTGAGTTTGATGGAGATTCACATTACTGTAAAGCACAGAGAATAAAAACTGATATTTTAAAAGACAATGATTATCAATCATTAGGATTTAAAGTTTTTAGAATACCTTATTTTGTTCAAATGTCATCTCAACTACTAAAAATGATATTTGATAAAGATATAGATTTTGAACAAAAATATCCAAATGGATTTATTGATAAAAAAGTTATTTTACCAGCTGATTTTTGTGAACTTGGTATCAATTTGTTTAAGAAAGATTTAGAAAAGTTCTCTTACTGTAAAAGTGAAATTATAAAATCTCTAAATACAAAGATAGAAGAAAAAAGTGATGTTGAATTAGTAATCCCAACATCACTTAATCAAATTATATAACAAGTACGAGGAGACTAATAATTAACCCTAGTGGCAAATTATTACTCACTTCTGTAGTTATATAAAAGTTTTTGTCAAAAGGAAGAATAATGAATGAATGTGTAGATATGGATGACTTTATACAATTCGTTAAAAATGAATTAGGAGAAGGTATCTGGATTCCTCTCCATAAAAATCTTAACAAAGATGATAACTCTGAAGATGGGTCATTATATTCATGCTTGGTTTCACCCGAAGAAACAGATAGAGCAATGGACGGTTATGGCTGGGACTTGTTGCCTGGTGAAGGAGGCCCATCCATTTTGTCAAGTGGCTCAACTAATATTTGGTATGAGCCAAATTGTTCAAAATTCATGCCCTTGGTTATCCATAGGCAGTTCCACGGAACAAGAGAGCCTTATCGAGAAATATTACAAGAGTTAGTACTCTACCTTGAACTATATCATGACTCAAGTAACTGTAAGTATATAGTTGATGATGAAAATGGCATTGAAATTGATGTCATCAAATATTCGGAAAAAGAAACACTAATACGAAAATCATTTTTGAATGCGTTTATGTCGGCAAGGCAAATGAACTTGCTTCTATATTTTGAAAATTCGAGACACAAAAAAGGTAATGATAGGTTATCTGATGAACATATAAATGAATCAGTTGTTTCATATACTAGGTTTTGGGATAGCTCTTATGTAAAAGGATTTGATACTTTTACCAGAGTGTTGGGAAAGAAACTTTATCTCTGCATTCCTAGAACTGAAGAAAACTGTAGTCCATTCAAGTCAGTTAAAGATTATGAGTCATTTATAATAGAAGGAGATGCTCATGATAATAAGGTCTACTCAAGCAACCCATCACTACTTGCTGACTATTTTGGAAAAAACCAAGGTGCTCTACATTATTTGACTCCTGTTTACTTTGATAAAGGTGTACTTCAAAAATATTTCGGTTCTTCAACAAAGTACGAGGTTCAAGATAGTTCCATTTATAAACATGGCTATTGGCGGTTGCGTTTTGATAATAATTCCTCTGACCACATATGTGTATTTTTGGGTGATTTAGGTCGATATCTACCTCACTCTGAGCAAGTATATTGGAAAAGTTTCAATTTACCACCTGAAGATAGAGAGATGAGTGGTACTTATTTTAAGCGAAGTATTATGGGAGATTTTGCACCTGCGGAAAGCCCTGACTTAGTATTTAAGTCAGAATTTGAAAGGTTTCAAAGCCAATGGCTAAAACTTATGGGCTGGCCACTATTTTTACCATTAACGGTAGCTGATGAGCACTGTTTTAAAACCCTACATTCTTTAACAAAGAATGAGCAGTCAGAATTTGATTCTCAAGTGCTATCTTTAGTCAAAATCACAATCGACTCAATAAATGTGAAGAGAATCAAGGACAATATATCGATTGAAGAAAACGGTTCAATAAAAATTCTATCGGAATATCTTAAAGAAGGTGGAGTAGAGTTCGATATTAATTCTTATTTGGGTGGACTACAAGGTATTCGCTCTAGTGGTGTTGCTCATAGGAGAGGTTCAAAATACGATAAAACTATTAAAAGGCTTGGTATCGATGACAGTGAATTAATTGAGGCTTTTAACCGTATTCTAGTACAAATGAGCGAGATGCGTAGGGAAATAGACAAGGTATTTCTGAACACTAATGTTAGTAGTGAAACAATAACATAATAAGGTTCTACTCTCCCTACTAAAATTGCCACAGTGCGAGATATTAAGTGCCTATGTAAATAATAGTTGAGGATAATAATTATGGAAAAAGTAAAAGATTTATATAAACTTGAAGTTTCACATATAACAATAAATTGGAGGGAAACGAAGTAGTCGATGAGAAAACTTTTAGGTTAAATTGTTCGCAAGAGATGCTTACAATTTACTGGAGTTGACCGTTACTTACTTTGTTCCTCAATACCGACGTTAGAGTACGTCTTAATATCTAAAAATAAATATAATTAATACTATTATTAAATAATTTATGTTATTATCTTTTTGAAAAAGGATATTAATGAATACATCATCATTTATGAAAATATTAGGAAGTACACAAGGCTTAATTACTGATGGAAATTTTACACCAGAATCAGTTGGAAATAAGTACCAAGAAGGTCATGAAAATGAGATATTCATTGAGTCATACTCTTATGGTTCATCAATTCCTACAGATTCTAATGGATTTATAGCAGGACAAAGAAAACATCAATCTTTACGTATCACAAAACCTATTGATAGAAGTTCTCCTCTTTTATTTGAAGCCTTAAATAAAGGTGAAACTTTACCAATTATTGAACTAAAACTATATAGAATTTCATATGAAGGTAAACCTGAACATTATTATACTATTGAACTAAGTGATGCAGTTATAACAAACTTATTAGTATCAAATTCTATTGAAAATATAGAATTTAGATATAGAAAAATTGAGTTAAGACATGAAATCTCATCTACTTCAAGTGCTGATGATTTAAGATCAAGTACAAAAGCAAGTTAACCAATTATGGATAATTATTTTAATCAAATTCAAAACAGAGCACAAAATCAAAAAGGTGCTTATGATTTTTTAATTGAACCTCAAAATATACATGAAGTAATGGCTTTTGATGCAGAAGCTTTCGATAAAATGGTTAAAGAGCAAGATTTTAGACAAACAATACCTTCTTCTATAAAAAAGTCTTGGAAAAAATTAAGAATATATTTAGAAGGATTTGCCAATTATGCTGCTAATATAGATGATATAAGAACACTTACTTTATTAGCAAATGAAATGGGTGCAATGACTTTAGTTAGAGTTGAAAACTATTCAGGTGTTTTACATATAATATTAAACGGAAATGCAAGATTAAGATCACTTTTATCAGGTATAAAATATAGAGCAGATAATATTAAAATAGTTTCTATGGGATTAGGAGTAGCAGGTGCTATTAATGCTGCTAAAAAAGGAAGTATACTTACTGTTATTTTAGTAAGTGCTTTTAGAGTAATAGATTATATTTTAAGAGATACAATGACTTTATCAATGTTAATAGGATCACTTGCAAGTGATGTTGCTAAGGTTATGATTGCTTAGGGAGCTAGTGTTAGTATTCTTTCCTTCATTGGAACTGGGGCAAGTTTAACATTAGCTATTGGACCGATGATTATAGTAGTTGTAGTAGGGATAGGTGCACATTTTATATTTAATGCTATTGAAAATGAGTTTCACATTACAAAAAAGTTAATTAAAGCACTTGATGAATATATAAATAATCCAAATAAAATAATTGGTGAATCAATATTTGACTATAAAACAAAAGAGTTAAACAATAACTTTGGTTTGTCATCATTGTAGATTTATAATATAAGGAAATATATGCAGAAAGAACCTACTTTAAAAAACAGAATGAAGGCAATAATTACTTTTCTTTTAGTGACTATTTTATTTTGGTATTTTTTTTATATTGGCATTAAAGAATTGATTCTCCCCATTACAAATAAATTAAATATAATTGTTTTTAACAAATCTTCAATGTATATGTTTGGAGTTGGACTTTGTTTCTTTTCATTTACGTTTTTCTTTATATATAGTTTTATTAAAGGAAAAGAATTTAATACTAAATGGTTTAACTATATGCTCCTTATATCTTTTCTAAGTATTTTTATTCTACCTCAAATTATAACTTATTATGTTCATGAATACATTGAAAAAATAAATTATATAGTGTGCAAAGATGAATCAGTAATAGAAATTAAATACACACAATATGTTTTTGCAAAAGATGAAAAAGATTGTAAAACATATGAAAATAATTTTATTAGAAAAAACTTCTAATAATTTCTAGGAGAAAACAATCTACTATTATGTTTGAGAATATTTTGACTATTTATTATATATATTAATAAGAAAATAATTATAAGATTAAATAGGTAGATTATCTCTCAAGACCGACGTTATGCGACTATTTATAATTTATTTAAGTAATAGGTGAAATAGGAAATCAATATTAATTTTATTTACTATTTGAAAATAAAACTTTAAGAAGTTTTAAACAAAATTTAGGAAAAGAATGAAAAAGAAATTAGCTATAGCTACATTTTTAACTACAAGCCTTATGTATGCACAGTCTGCCATTGATATAAGTAGTGAAAAAATTGACAATACAGGAAAATGGTATATTGGATTTACCTATGCATCGGGTAGTGGAACAGCAACTATTGCATATGATGATGTTCAAGTTGGTGATGATATAGATATTAATCCAACTGTTACCACATTTAAACTTGGTAAAGTTAATAGTAATGCTGATAAACTTGAGTTTGTGTATACAACAAGTAAGTTAAATAGCGATGCTACTAAAAATATAGGTTTAGGTATCAATTCAGTAATAACTATTCAAAAAATACGAACAAACAATTTAGTTCCATATTTTTCAGGAGGAGTAGAATATGTTAAAAATTCAGATGCTGAATTCTCTGGTTTTGCTTCAAGATTAGGATTGGGTATATTTTATAATATCAATAAAAATATTGAATTAGATTTTGGATATAAATATAATTTACAGTGGCTTACAATGGATAGCGATTCAAATATTGATATTTTCTCTTTCTATAATACAATGGGATTTGGACTTAATTTCAGGTTCTAAATATAATTAAAAGTTCCACCCATAACAAGAAATAGGAGGCAAACAAAGTAATAGATGAGAAAACTTTTAGGTTTTATTGTTCGCAATAGATGCAAACAATTTAATGGAGTTGACCGTTACATACTTTGTTCCTCAATACCGACGTTATATGTAAAATACCATAATCATATATTTAAAAAATGGAACAATGTGTTTGATGATTTATTAAAGACAATAAAAGCAAAACTATATGAATCTAATAAAAAGTTCCGACTGGAACCTTTTATTTTGGACTTATTTGTTCGTTTAAAGAAAGTAAAATTCATATATCGGGGTATAAGTTTAAAATGGACCTAAATCGTTTACTAATGAAAGATAACGTATATGTATCAAAGAAAAAGGATTTAAATGTTTTATAAAAGTGTTATTATATTATTGTGTTTAATCAAGTTATGCATGCTTTTAATATTAATAAGTGTTGTTGAACAACTTAATATAATATCCTCTACTGGGTTTGCCGTTGTTATTTCTTTAACTACCTTTATCTTTGCCCTTTATACGTATAGAAAAAATAATATTTATAATAAGAAAAAAGATACTTTTGATTATATAGATAATTTATTCAATAAAAAATTTATGTCTTTAATCGACGAGTTAAATGATAGAATGATATACTTTGATCATTATTTTACATTATCAATTGATGAACAAATGAAGCAAAAAAAAACAGTTAAAGAAATACATTTCTTCTTCTCAAATTTAAATATAAAATTAGAAAATGATTTATTAGATAAGTCTGTAATTGCAGTTTATTTTAATGAATCATTTAAAAGTTCCTTACTTGCATTTTACCTACACTGTGATATTACTTTCAACGATTACCCCTCAGAAATTGATAAAATTTATAAAAACTTTTTCGATGATTTTGAAAATTTTCAAATAAAAATAAAAGAACAAAATAGTTATGTTAATGAATATTTTCAGAAAACTGTGGTTAATAAAATTAAACTAAAAATTAATAATGAAGAACATACCTTAAATGAATGGATAAAAATTACTAATTTAACAACGAGTGATTGCACAAATAAAGATAATATATTGCATACATTACAAACGCTAAAAAAATTATACTCAAAGACAGAAGGAATATATCTATCGTTAGGTAACTTATATCATTTTTGCTATAAAGACAACAAACGTTCATTGTTATTCTTGAAAAAATCAATAGAAATGAATCCCAACTTTATTGAAGGATATCTTAGTCTTATTTCAGTTACTTTTTTAGATACTCGCGATATTAATGTTATAAATAAAATTATAGAAAGTATTCCGGAAAAAATAAAAAATGATGATATGTTAGTTAAACAGAAAGCAGGAATATATATTAATGCGAATAAAATAGAAGAAGGTTTAAACATTGCCAAGAATATTTCGGACAAAACGGAAAGAGATTTGTTTATATCCAAATGTCAAGAATTAATAAATAAATCTTAACTTTCACCACTGTACATATTCTTCACTTTAAAATAAAGTGAACACGATAGCAAATTATTTGGTAATGATACAATAATACAAGTAAAAAATATAACAAGGCCTTGCAGCGAACGCAGAGCGTCGCTGAAGTCAAACGTTATGTGTCTCTAAAATTAAAATGATTATTAAAGTATTTAGATTTAATCTGTAATTCTTTAGTCTATAAGAAAAAGATATTTTAATCAAAAATTAAATATTAAATAAATATATGTTTTATGATAAAATGGTGTATAAATAATAGCATTTAGATAGATAAGCCAAGAAAAGAGAAATAAGTAATGGATAATAAAGAAATATTAAAAAAGAGATTTGAAAAATTAGATAAACATTATGTTGCATTAAAAGAATATAAACATTTAATAGATAATTTACAAAAAGAAACTAATATTTTTGATCAGTTTAGTTTTAATACCTTAAAACCAGAAAAAAGAGCTATTTTAGATGCATATCTTAAGAGATTTGCATCTATTCAAGATTTCCTTGGAGCTAAAATATTTTCTCCTCTTTTAGAAATAGCAGGAATTAATAATAATAAAATGAGTGAAGTTCTATCAAATATTGAAAAAGAAAATATTATTGACAGTTTAGAGAACTGGATTGAATTAAGAGAAGTTAGAAATGAACTAGAATATGACTATCCAGAAGAACTACAAGAAGCATTAGATGATTTAAAATACTGTATTGATAGTTTTGAAAGAATTGAAAGTTATTATTTAAATTCTTTAAACTTTTTCAAAAAGTATTTATAATGAGATTATCAAATAGAATAATAAATATTATACAAGAAAATATAATAAAAAGCTTTGGAAATGTAAGTATATATTTGTTCGGAAGTAGAACAGATTACAATAAAAGAGGTGGAGATATAGATTTAGCTATTGATACAAGTTTATCAAGACAAGAATTCAGAAAAAAGAAAGCTTTATTTTTAAGTTTACTTATTAGAATAGATTTTGATTATAAAATAGATTTAGTAAATTTTAATACAAAAGATGAATTGTTAAATAAAGAAATACATCAAAATAATATAAAATTAAATGTTTAATTCTATTTAAATAAATTAATATTGTAATATAAATTTCTATAGAAGGTTATAATTATAGTCGTAATAGAAGTCCGATACATAACAAGAAATAGGAGGAAAACGAGGTAGTAGTTTAGAAAACTTTTAGGTTTTATTGTTCTCAATAGATGCAAACAATCTACTGGCGTTGAGCGTTACTTACTTTGTTCCTTAATACCGACGTTATGTTAAAGTTTAATTAATAGGAATAAAAAATATGAATTTTATTTTTAAAGAAACTATTTTATGACAAATAGTAATTTTCAAGCCAATTATATGAATAAGCTAAAAAAATACTCAGATGCAGTCAATCCAGGAATTGCATTATTAGTTATTGAAAACAGTAAAATATCATTTGAATCTACATATGGATTTGCATATTTAGAAAATAAAATAAAAATTGACTCAAAATCAAATTTTCGTATGGCTTCAATTTCAAAACAATTTACAGGAATGGCTCTAGCTATTCTTGAAGAATCTGCAAAACTAGACCAAAATAAATATATCACTGAATACTTATCTAATCTTCCTAAATATTGCGAACAGATTCAAGTTAGGCACTTAATACATCATATGTCTGGTTTACCAGATTATTATGTGGCGTTGTGTAGTACAGATAAAAAAATACCTCTTACGCATGACGATGTTTGTGATTTTTTGAAATCTAAAACAAGTTTGGACTTTACACCTGGAAGTAAATTTGAATACAGCAACACTGGTTATAATTTACTAGGAAAGCTTATTGAAAATGTTAGTGGTCTAAGCTACAAAAACTTTATAGAAAATAACATATTCAAAAAAGCAGGGATGAAGAACTCAACAATTATTTCTTCTTCAGAATCTAAAATAAAAAACAAAGTTATAGGATACTCTGAGTGGCCAATGTTTGATTTAAATGACTATCATACGGGTAATTACCTTCTAGGTGAAGATGGTGTTTATTCATCTCTGACTGATATGTATAATTGGATAATGGCAATTTAAAATAATTTGTTAGTTTCCCAAGAGACACAGAATAGAATTTTCTCTACTGTTAAAACGAATGATGGAACCAAAGTCAATTATGGCTATGGCTGGTTTATTGAAGATTATCATGGACATAAAATGTATATGCATAGTGGTAGCTGGGTTGGTTTTAATACTATGATTGTATATTATCCTGATGATAAGCTATGGTTTATAGGTCTAGCTAATAGTAACGGAATTTCATCATGGAAAAATTTATCCCCACTAATAAATACTTATTTAGGATTAAATATATGACCAGAAGTATAAAACTAAACTAAAGAGTTAAGAAGGTAGCAACTCGTAAGAGAAACATAATAAATTATTATGTGCCTAAGCTAAATGATAGTTTCTTAATAATGATTATGAAAAAGTAAACATATTCTGATTGTTGATGTCTTTGACATTAGCAATTATAAGACTGTTACAAGCTTCATAAGAATTTGAGTTCTTTAAATTTAGATAGCAGGACTTTCCATTTATAATTGAAAGTTCCACACATAACAAGAAATAGGAGGCAAAAGAAGTAGTATATAAGAAAATTCTGAGATTTTATTGTTCGCAAGAGATGCTTACAATTTAATGGAGTTGACCGTTACTTACTTTGTTCCTCAATACCGACGTTATTCATCGTAAAATTTAACTAATATTTAATAGTACAAAAAAATCGAAAGAAAAAATATGATAAAAATTTCAAACTATGATATAAGACTTTTATGGTTAAATTCAAATGGCTTATTAAATAGAAACAATCAAAAACTTGATGTATTACAAATTATAAAAGATTTAGGTTTTGTACAAATAGACAGTATTCAAAATGTATCAAGAGCTCATCATCATATTTTATGGTCAAGAAATAAAAAATATAAAGAAAATATGCTTGATGATTTACTTTTAGAAAAAGGAAAAATCTTTGAACACTTTACACATGATGCATCATTATTACCTATAGAGTTTTATCCATTTTGGAAAGGTCATTTTAAACGAACAAAAGAAAGACTTGATAACTCTAAATATTATAAAGACATTTTAGATGAAAAGGGTATCCAAAATATTATAAATAGAATTAAAAATGAAGGTGCATTGCATTCAAAAGACTTTAAAAGTAAAGTAAAAATTGAGAAAAAAATGTGGTCTAGTTCACATTATAAAACAACACTAGATTATATGTGGTATTGTGGAATACTTACAACTGCTTACAGAAAAAGTTTTAGAAAATATTATGAATTAAGCGAAAATATAATCCCACCTCATATTTTAAATAAAAATGTGCTTGAAAATGAACAAATAAGTTGGCTTTGTACACAAGCTTTAAATCGCTTGTCTGTAGCAAGTGCAAAAGAGATAAAAAACTTTTGGGGATCCTTGAGTATTAAAGACGTAAATACTTGGATTAGAAATAATAAAGATAATTTAGTAGAAGTAGAATGGGAAGATAATGAAGGCAAACAAATAAAAAGTTTTGCTACTTTAGATGTAGAAACTAGATTGGATAATTTAAAAAGTTCAAATTCTAAAATACAAATAATAAATCCATTTGATCCAGCAATTAGAGATAGAATAAGATTAAAAAAAATATTTGGTTTTGAATATAAAATAGAAATATTTGTACCAAAAGAAAAAAGAATATGGGGATATTATGTATATCCAATACTACAAGGTAATAAATTTATAGGAAGAATAGAATTAAAAGCAGATAGAAAAGCTAAAGAACTAAATGTTTTAAATTTTTGGAAAGAAAATGATATTATTTGGAGCGATAAGCTACAATTAAAACTAGAAGAAGAATTATCTAGTTTTGCTTCGTTAGTTGATATTAAAAATGTAAAATGGATAAAAAATCAACTTTTTAGACAGATTAGAGTTTGATTGGATAACAAAACATTGGAAGAAGAACGAGGCTAGCACGGAGATAATTTGAGCTTTTAAGTATCACATTAAGACATCTGAAACAGTAAATAATCAAGCCGTTAAATCGCCATCGTTCTTCAATTTAGCCGTTATATCCCAATTTAAATAAAATACTTCTTTTCCTATCTTTTTATAAAAATCCTTATAGTAAACATTTCATACAATTTAATTAAATAATTAAAACAATTATGTTATTATCTTTTAAATTTAAAATAAAGATATTTTATGAATTCAAACCTACAAACAGTAAACGCAAGATTACATTTTTTAGATGCAGATTTAAC
>JABSOL010000051.1 GCA_013215985.1 Campylobacteraceae bacterium | reverse complement strand
AATTTTTTTCGCCCCCTCTCGGGGAGGTCATGATCATACTTTGCAATATAAAAAATCTGCATATAAACATATATTTAAACATTCAATATAGTATTTAATAATTGCCTTCTATCATACCCTCTTTTTTAAGTGTGACTAATAATATTTAATTTCACTTTTAAGAAGATAGTATTTGAGTATTTTTTCTATTCGTATCTTTGATATTATGTAATATAAATATCCTTCTGTACGACTCACCTTTTATGTGAGGTTAATGAAGTAATCTTTTAAAGTATTTTTCATTTTTTCAAGATTTTCTTTTGAAATAACTACAATTCTATTAAATTATAATTATATAGAATTTAAAATAGTTTTATGATAAGACTAAAAATGTAATAGTTTGTGGTTAAGTATGTAACTATAGTTTAAAAAGTAAAAGTAGATCTAAAAAGCGTTTTAAACGCTTTCTAGTCTTTAAATAAAGCCGAACCAACTCTAATCATGTTTGATCCACATTCAATAGCAAGCTCGAAGTCTGAGCTCATGCCCATTGAACAATATTTAGCACCCAAAGGTGCTAATTCATCAAAAATTGTTTTTGTATCTTTAAAAGATCTTTTAATTACTTTTCTATCTTCAGAGTGTGCACCAATACTCATAATTCCTAATAATTTAATATTAGGACAAGTATCAATAATTGTTTTATAAATGCTAACAGCTTCAAGAGGATTCACTCCAGATTTAGTATCTTCTTTGGCTGCATTTACTTGTAATAAACATTTCATAGTAGTGTTTTTTACTTCAAGTTTTTTATTTAATTCATTAGCTAATTCAATAGAATCTAATGAATGAAATAAAGTAGGTTTTGCATCAATTAAGTTATTTATCTTATTCTTTTGCAAAGATCCAATAAAATGCCACTCTAAAGGATGTTCATCAAGAGCTAATTTTTTATCTCTTAAATCTTGAACTTTATTCTCCCCATAAGCTCTCTGACCTGCTTCATAAAGTTTTTCAACATCTTGCGCACTTGAGTATTTTGAAACACCTATTAATTTTACTATATGGTGGTGAGATAATCTTAATCTTGCACCTTCAATTTTTGTTATAACTTCGTCTAAGTTAGCTATTGCTGTTTTAATATTCATTTATTTATCCAAGTAATCTATTTATATCGTTGTAAATTCCAAGTAACATTAGTGATCCTAATATTACCCATCCTGTAATTGTTAAAAACATAAAAACTCTATCGCTAGGTTTTCTTTTTGTAATTATTTCATATAAGTTAAACATTATATGTCCACCATCTAGTGCTGGAATTGGTAAAAGGTTAAGCACACCTAAATTTACAGATATTAAAGCTGTAATTGTAAGTAGGGCGATTATACTTGATTGTGATGCATCAGATATTACTTTACCAATAGTAATTACTCCACCAACTTCACTTGAAGGAATAACTCCAGAAATTAGTTTTTGAATACCTTTAAAAATCATTTTTGATGATTCATAAGTTTTATCATAAGCATAAGATAATGATTGAGATAAAGACAAATCAAGTTTAATTAAAATAGGAGCGGGTGAAATACCAATCATTCTTTTTTTAATTTTTTCTTTAAACATATTTTGAGCATCTAAAATTTGAGGATTTAAAACAAATGTTCTAAGTTCTGACTTTCTTTGAATATAGAATTTTAAAGGACCTTTCGATTCTCTAATAACAGAACCAATATGATTCCATTCTTTAATTTCTACATCATTGATTCTTAAAATCTTATCATTCTTTTGTAAGCCTGCTTGAAATGCTGGTGAATTAGCTTGAATATTTCCAATAGTAGGAGATAAAGCGTTTGCACCAATAATTGCAATTGAAAAGTATAAAATTGCTGCTAGTAAAAAGTTAGCAAAAGGACCTGCTAATAATATAACAATTCTTTGCCAAGGTTTTTTTGTATTATACGAATCATCGCCTTCTTCAATTAATGAAGGATCTCTATCATCTTGACCTTTCATTTTCACATATCCACCTAAAGGAATTAGTGATAATTGCCAAGTTGTTCCAATCCATTCTTTTTTAAATAAAACTTTTCCAAAACCAATTGAAAACACATGGACTTTAACTCCAAAATATCTAGCAGCAGTGAAATGTCCTAATTCGTGAAAAAAAACTAAAAATGATAATACAAGTAGAAAAGTAATAGTACCCAATGTAAACTCCATTTATTATATTAAAAAATAAAGAAAAATCTTTATTTTCTAATGTTTAAAATAATCTCTAATATACTCATATCCTGAGTATAGAGTTAAAATAACAGCTAACCATAATAGTTCAGTTGCAAAAGGCCAATTAACTGTTAAAAATCCAATAGCAATCATTTGAATTACTGTTTTAATTTTTCCAGCCATAGTTGATCTTACATCTGTTCCTTCTTGAGCAGCTACAACTCTAAGACCTGTTATAAAGAACTCTCTTGAAAGTATTAAAAATACTGCCCAAGCAGAAGCTCTATCAATAACCATAAGTCCTAAGAACCCAGCTAATACTAACATTTTATCAGCCAAAGGATCTAAAATTCCACCTAATTTAGTAATTTGATTCCATTGTCTAGCAATATATCCATCAAAAAAGTCTGTAATTGAAGCAATTACAAATACTAAACCTGCGAAATAATCTAACCATGTAGGATGCCAAGAAGCAAATATTACATTATCTCTATCTATAAAAAACCATAACATCAGCGGAGCTAATGCTATTCTAAAAAGTGCTAAAGCGTTAGGAAGGTTAAGTGATCTTTTTTTCATTATCTAAATGTAGTTCCACCATCAACAATTAAAGTCTGAGATGTAATCCAAGAAGCTTCACTTGTACATAAAAAATAACATGCTGATGCTAAATCTTCTGGCTGCCCAATTCTATTTAATGCTGATAATTCACAAGTTTTTTGTTTAACTTCTTCATAGTTTGTAAATGCTTTTAAAGCATCTGTATCAATAGGACCACCTGAAACTGCATTAACTCTAATTCCAAATTCACCTAATTCTGTAGCTGCATATTTAACCATAGTTTCAATTGCTGCTTTATTAGTTCCATGACCTGCATAGTTCTCAATATAAACTAAATTTCCAGTTGAACTTAATGAAACAATAGCTCCACCAGTACCTTGTTTTTGCATTCTTTTAGCTGCTTGTTGAGCTCCACATACAAAAGCATTAACTGTAGCAGTATAAATATTATTTAAACCTCTTGGTTTAAGTCTCATAAATTTACCATATCCTCCAACAACTGCACGACCATAAATCATAGCATTTGAGATAAAATAATCTACTGTTTCAAAATCTTCATCAATTAATAAAAATAGTTCTTTAAATTTCTCAGGCTCTAAAATATTAAAAGGATAAGCTCTTGCTTTTATTCCAAATTGTTCTTCTAAATCTTTAACCATTTCATTTGCAATTTCTTCATTTGTATTATATGTAAAAGCTACGTTAATGCCTTCTTTCGCGAATTTATAAGCTGTTGCTCTTCCAATTCCTTTTGTAGCTCCACTTATAACTAATGTCTTTTTACTCATTATTTTATTACCTTGTATTTAATTAATTCTTTTTCTAATTTTTTCATAGTTTCTGCACTTGGTGCAGTTAATGGTAGTCTATATTCTAAAGTATCTAATAATCCAGCTAGATACATTGCAGCTTTAATTGGAATAGGGTTACTTTCACAAAATAATACTTTATTTAATGGATATAAAAACTCATTAATTTCTCTTGCTCTTTTAAAATCACCATTTTGAACACAGTGAACTAATTCGCTTTTTAAATCAGGAAGTAAATTTGCAGTTACAGATATAATTCCGCTAGCACCATTTACTAACATTGGATAATCAATTGCATCATCACCAGAAATTACATGAAAATCACTTCTTTTTGAATGAATTTCAATTGTTCTCTCTAAAGATCCAGTTGCTTCTTTAATTCCATAAATATTAGGAACATCGTCAAATAATCTAATTGCAGTATCTGCATTTAAATCAACACCTGTTCTTCCTGGAACATTATATAATACAAAAGGAATATCAACAGAATTAGCGATTGCTTTATAATGTTGGTATAAACCTTCTTGCATTGGTTTATTATAATAAGGAGTTACAGATAAAATTCCATCAGCTCCTACAGCTTGTGCATGTTTTGCAATAGAAATAGCTTCCGAAGTAGCATTTGAACCAGCTCCTGCAATTACTTTAACATGTGTACCTTTACATACATCAACTGCAATTTCAATACATTCTCTATGCTCTTCATGAGATAAAGTTGCACTTTCACCTGTAGTTCCAACAGGTACTACACAATCAATTCCTTGATCAATTTGTCTTTGAATTAATTGTGCATATTTAGCAGTATCAACAGCTCCATTTTTAAAAGGTGTAATTAGTGCTGTCATAGCTCCAGTAATTATTTCCATATTTTCTCCCTATACTTCTTTTATTTTTATATTCTTATTTTTTATCTTTATTATCTTTATTTTTTTTAGCATTTTTTAAAATAAGTGTTGTTGAATTATTTTTATTTAAATATTTATTAGCAACTCTTATTAAATCTTCTTTTTTTAACTTGTTTATATCTTCTTCATAAGAAAATAATGGTTTAATATTATCTCTTACAAGAAAAGAACCATATAAAGAAGCAACTGAAGATGATGATTCAAGTGAAAAAATAAAATCAGCTTTTGTATTGATTTTAATTTTTGTTATATCTTTTTTACTAATGTTTCCATTTTGAACATCTTTAATTACTTTTAATATTTCTTTTTCTACATCTTTAGCTTTAACACCTACATTACAAACAGCTATAAACATAAAAACACCTGGATCTTTAAGTTCCATATTGTATGCATAAATACTATTAACTAATTTTTTCTCATTAACTAAAACTTTTTGTAAAATCGAACTTTGACCTGAGCTTAAGAATTCAGATAAAGCAGATAACGCAACTTGATCTTCATGTTCAAAATTAGGAATATGATAAGACATAGCTAACATTTCAACAGCAGAGTCTTTATAAATCATAGCTCTTTTTGCTCCATCTTGTATTGGCTCAACTGTATGAATTCTTTGTTTTATTTCTTTGTTATTCTTAATAGAGGCGAAATGCTTTTTAGCATATTCAAAAACCTCCTCTTTTTTGATATCACCAGCTACAACTATAATTGCATTTTTTGGTTGATAATAAGTTTCATGGAACTCTTTAATATCATTAATAGTCCAGTTTTTAATATCATTTATAAAACCAATTGGTGTCCAGTGATATGGGTGATACATAAAAGCGTTATTAAACAGTCTAAACTGTAAGTAACCCATTGGATTATTATCTGTTCTCCAATGTCTTTCTTCCATAACAACATCTCGTTCTGGTTGAAATTCTTCATCTTTTAATTTAAGGTTTTCCATTAGATCTGCAAATAGTTCTAAAGATTTACCCATATTTTTAGATGATGATTGAATATAATAATTAGTATAATCAAAAGAAGTAGAAGCATTATTAAGACCACCAAATCCTTTTACTATTTCATCAAATTCACCAGCTTTAAGGTTTTTTGTAGATTTAAAGTTTAAATGTTCTAACATATGGGCAATTCCAGATTTTCCCATTACTTCATTTCTTGAACCAACTTTATAATAAATGTTTGTAGATACTACATCTGAACCATTAGGCATTTCAATTGCAACAACTTTTAAACCATTTTCTAAGTCTAAATCATAATATTTTGGTAAACTTGAACCCATTATTTCTCCAGTTAATAAAGTAATCATTATAGCTTTTTTTAAAAAGCTTTTAATTGTATTTTCTACTTTTATCATTATATTTTCTTATTTTAAATTTGCACCAATTGCTTCAGAGATATGTTTATATCCATCAGCTTTTAATAATTCTAATATTCTTAAGTTAATTTTCCTAACCATTGAAGGTCCTTCAAAAATCATACCTGAATAAGATTGAATAAGTGAAGCTCCAGCTTTGATTCTTCTATAAGCATCATCACCATTTGAAATTCCACCAACAGATATTAATATAGTTTTTCCATATAATACTTTAGCTATTTCTTCAAATAGAGTAAATGATTTATCGCTTAAACAAGCTCCAGATAATCCACCAAAGTCCTGACAATCAGGAACAAGTGAATAATCAATTGTAGTGTTAGATGCAATTATTCCCGCAGCTCCTGCTTTAACAGCACAAGTACATAAGTTAATTGCATTTTTAACGCTCATATCAGGAGCAATTTTTAAGAATATTGGTTTTGATGTTAATTCTTTTGCCATTGTAAATAATTCATTAATAAACGTCTCGTTTTGTAAATCTCTTAAATTAGGAGTATTTGGTGATGAAATATTAATTACAATATAATCAGATATATCTTTAAATCTCTCAATTAATACTTTATAATCATTTAAAGCAAATTCTTCTGGTGTATGTTTGTTTTTACCAATATTAGCAGCAACAACAATTGAATTAGGATAAACTTTTTTTAAATTTTTAGCAACTTTAAAAGAACCTGCATTATTAAAACCCATGGCATTTTGAATTGATTTATGCTCAGGATATCTAAACATTCTAGGTTTTGCATTTCCATCTTGAGGTTTTGGAGTCATCGTTCCAATTTCAGTAGAAGCAAATCCTAAAGCCATCATAGAATTAACCATAGTAGCATTTTTATCAAAACCAGCAGCTAATCCAACAGGATTAATAAATTTAATCCCTAAAATATTTTGCTCTAATTTTGTATCGTTTATAAAATTCTTTTTAACCATATAATTATTCAAAAATGTTATTTTTGGAAGAGTTTTTAAAGCAAACTCGCTTAGATTATGAGCCGTTTCAGGCTGAAAACAGAATAGTATTTTTTTTAAATTATTATATGTAAACAAGTTTATCCTTTTTAATTTTAATATTTTAGCTAAAATAAAGTAAATTACTCTTTATATTGTTGCTAGTTTGTAAAGTCTTTTATATTCTTCACATGTATTTAATAAGTCTTCTTCGCTACCTTGGGCAATTATATTACCTTTTTTAAATACAGCAATTTTATTTGCGCTTTTAATTGTTGATAATCTATGAGCTATTATAAATGTAATTTTATTAGCTGAGATTTCATCAATAATTTCTGAAATAATAGATTCACTTTCATTATCTAAAGCAGATGTTGCTTCATCTAAAATAAGTATTTCAGGGTCTTTGTATAAAGCTCTTGCAATTGCAATTCTTTGTCTTTGACCTCCTGAAAGATTAGTTCCTGATTCATCTAAAATAGTATTAATTCCATTCTGTAATGCTTGTACAAATTCATAAGCATGTGCTTGTTTTAAAGACTCTATTACTTTTTCTTCATTTACATCACAACCATATGAAACATTAGCTGTAATTGTATCATTTAAGATATATACTCTTTGAGTTACAATTGAAATCTTATTTCTTAAAGATGAAATAGAGTAGTCTTTAATATCTTTACCATTTATTTTTAAAGCACCTTTATTGACATCATAAAATCTAATAATTAAATTAACTAAAGATGATTTTCCTCCACCTGAATCTCCAATTAAAGCAATTTTATCACCAAGTTTAGCTTCTAAAGATATATTATCTAAAGCAGTAAAATCATCATATTTTAAATTTACTTTATCAAAAACAATAGTATTTACTTTTTCTAGTTTATTTGAACCTGAAATAATAGTTTTTGAATGTGAAAATAATTCATTAATTCTCTCATTTGCAGCAAGTGCATCTTGCATTTGATTGTATAATCTTGAAAGTCTTTTAATTGGAGTATATAACATAAATAAAGCAGTTGTAAATGATAAAAATGATCCAGTTGTAAGAACTCCATCAATAACTTGCCCACCACCTACAATAATAACAGCTGCAAATCCAAGTGAACCTATTATTTCCATTAAAGGAGATACTAAAGCATTTATTTTTACAGCTTTAATATTAATATTAAAAAAGTTTTGATTATGCACTGAGAATCTAGTAAGTTCTAGTTTTTCAGTAGAATTTGCTTTTATTAGTTCAATATTATTAAAAGTCTCCGATAAATGTGAAGTAATATCAGACACACTTTCTTGAGATTTAAATGATAGTTTTTTCATCTTTTTAGCTAGTTTACCTAAGGGAATTATTGCTAAAGGAATTACTACTAAACCATAAAAAGCAAGTTCAGGACTTTGGTAAATTGCAACTGTAACTAAACCAATGATTGTTAAAAACTCTCTTATCATGTCTGCAATTTGGTTTGAAACAGCAGCTTGAATTCTATTAATGTCATTTGTAATTCTAGATATCAATTCACCTGATTGTTTTTTCTGGAAAAAATCAATATCTAGTTTAAGTACATGTTTTAGTAACTTATCTCTAATAACTCTTACAATATCTTGACCAATAAAAGAAATATAATATGTTTGAATATATCCCCCAAAACCTTTTGATGAGTATAATGCAACAATAATAAATGGCATTACAAATAACATATTTCTATCTTTATTAATAAAAATATCATCTAAAAGTGGTTCAATTATATAAGCAGTTCCTGCTGTTCCACTTGCTACTAAAATCATTCCAATTACTGAAAATAAAAACTTTAATTTATAGTTTTTAAAATAGGGTATATATTGTTTGTAAAATTCTTTCATTCTAATCCTAAATATCTAATTCTAGGCAATTATAGCAAAAACTAACTTTTTTACAAATACAGAGAATTTATTGATAATAAAATCATTAATAAAAGCATATATATATTGATATGAATAAAGTTATATATATAGTTTTTATTCTTTAATAAATTAAAAATAGTATATAAAATATACATTGAAAAACTTAGAACTAGACTTAATATAATTAAAGATTCTACTTTAAATATTACTATTAAAAATGTCCCACAAATTAGCGTTAAAAGTAACCAAATAAATGTAATTCTCTCTAAACTTTCTTTTCCGAAAGCTTTTGTAATTGTTGGAAATCCTGCATTTTCATAATCTTTATAATATTTTAAATTTAAAAGCCAGAAATGTGGAATTTGCCAAGTGAAATAAAATAGACCTAAAGCTATAAACTCAGGGCTTAAAGCACTTTGTCCTGTACTTATCCATCCAATATAAGGAGGAATAACACCTAAAACTGCTCCATAAACTCCTGCATATATAGTATATCTTTTTGCTTTTGTATATAAAAGATTATAAATTACTATTACAAGTGCAAATAATAAAATACCTTTTATTCCAAGAACAAAATATATACATACAAATGAAAGAAGAATTAAAGAAGCTGTAATGACTACAGCTTCAATTACAGATACTTTTCCTGAAGGAATAGGTCTGTTTTGAGTTCTTATCATTAAAGCATCTTTTTTATACTCTTGTACTTGATTTAAAGCAGATACTCCTAGTGCTAAAAATAGAACTGCTAAAAATGGATATATTAATCCCAAATCAAAATTATGTGCAGCTAAAATATATCCAAATACACAAGATAAACTTACTGTAAATGAAAGCGGAAATTTTGTTAAGATATAAATATTTTTTAACATAACTACTCCTTTAAATATTGAATAATAGCTTCAACTTCTTCATCTTTTAATACATCTTTAAATGGAGGCATAATATTAGAAAAGCCGTCAACTATGTGTTTAGCTGGATCTATAATTGCAGCTCTTAAATACTCATCATCTGCAATTATTTCTTTAATACTTCCATTTACATTAATTTTTGTAGTTCTATTATAAATACCTTTAAAAGTAGGTCCTACTAAAACTGAACCATCAATACTATGACATCCCGTACAGCCATTAATATCAGCTACTTCTTTTCCAGATATTTTATTTACTTTTGGCTCTTCTTTTATTCCTTTAAAGTAATTAATTACAGTTTTCATATCTTTTTCAGTAAGTGAGCCTTTAAAAGGAGGCATTACACCTTGAAAATATCCATCAACAATATCTGCGTCTGGATCATTAATTGCTTTAATTAAATATTTCTCATCTCTTATAATAGTTCTAGTTTTACCATTAGTTGTAACTTTTACTTCTTTATTATATATGTCTTTGAAAGATGGACCTACTAAAATACTTCCATCAGTACTATGACATCCTATACAGCCTAACTCTGAAAATATATCTTCTGCAGTTTTAACAACTTCAACTTTTGGATATAAAAAGTCTTGAAACTTTTCAGAACTAACAACAACAACTGACGATCTCATATATGAGTGTCTTGTACCACAGAACTCTGCACATAAAATGTCATAAGTTCCTTCTTTTTGTGCATTAAACCAAAGTCTTGTAACTTGACCTGGAACTAAATCTTCTTTAATTCTAAAAGCAGGTACAAAAAATGCATGTAATACATCATTTATAGGTGTTTCCATTAATAGTTTCACATCTTTATTTATAGGAACTATTAGTTTTGAACTCTTTTTACCATTAGAATATTCAAAAGACCAAGACCATTTTTGACCTAAAACTTTAACAACTATTGATTTATCATCAGCAGGCATTGTACGTTGTATTTTTAAAGCATCTAAACCAATGTAGAAAATAACCATCATTAGTATAGTTGGAATAATAGTCCAAGCTATTTCTAAAGGTGTATTGTGTTTGATGTTTTTTGTATCTTCTGGTTTTGATTTTTTTTCATTATATTGATATATGAAAAGAAACATAGCACCAATAGTTACTACAAATAAAAATAAACAAATTAGATTAACTACCCAAAAAGCATAATCAATCTCTCCTGCGAAACTTGAAACGCCTTCTATTCCTTCAATCATGACATACTCCTTATGAAAAATAATCGAACGCTTCATTTCTATAAATAGCATCAAATGCTAAAATTATAAAAAATATCGCTAATGTTGTAAGTGCTACTGCAACTATATACCTAAATAATGGACTCTCGTATTTTAAATGCATGTAATAAGCTCCAATAAGAAAAGCTTTTATTACAGATATAAACATCTGAATAGAGACAGTTTGTGCTAATTCACTTGGAAATAGATATGGCTGTGAAATTGTAATTATTGTAAGTGCAATTAAAGCCATAAATACTTTTATAAATACATTTTTACTTATTGTATTACTATGCATTTTATCCCCTTCCTATAATATAAAATAAAGGGAATAAAAAGACCCAAACTAAGTGAACTAAATCCCAATATAAAGCTATGTTTTCTAAGAAAATAGAATCTTTACCTGTTGTTTTCTTTTTTGAAATAGAAGATAAAACACATAACATTAAAATTATTCCAACAATAATATGAATTCCATGTAATCCTGTCATTGTAAAATATAATCCAAAGAATAATATTTCACCAAAAGCTTTTGAATTTAAAAGTTCCGAATCTGGATAAATACCATGATGTATTTCAGCCATCCATTCAAAATATTTAACTAATAAAAAAGCTAAAGATAAAAAAATTGTTATATATATTTTTATTTTTGCTTTTTGAATTTCATCATTTTTTAAATCAATTAAAGACATTCCCATAAAATAAGTAGACAATAATAAAATAAATGTATTAAGTCCTCCTAATAGAATGTTTAAAGAAGATGATGCAAGAACAAAATCTTCTGTAAATCTATAAAAGTAAAAACTAAAAACTAAAAACATAGCACCAAATAACATAAGTTCTGTAAATAAAAAGAACCAAAATCCTAATTTTGCGCCTTCATAATCATCTCTAAAATCAACAACTTCATGAGGATTGCCTTCTTTATCATAAATGATTTCAGGACTATTTGATTTATTATCCATCATTTCTCCCTTTATGTATTTCGTCATATAAATTATGAACTGGAACTCCATCTTTATAATCATATGGCTCAAAACTAATATATGGAGTATTTCTAAAGTTCTCTAATGGAGGAGGCGAATCAATTTGCCATTCTAATGTTGTTGCATTCCAAGGATTTGGACCACAATCTTCTCCATTTTTTAAGCCTTTAACTAAAACATAAAGCATATAAGCAATTCCGCCTATTGTTAAAATAGCTCCAAAACCTGATGCTTGATGATATATTGTAAACTCTGGTAAATAATCAAAATAACGTCTAGGCATACCTAGAGCTCCTGCAATAAACATAGGGAACCAAAGTAAATTAAACCCCATAAAGATTAACCAAAATGCAATTTTAGCTTTTGTTTCATTGTACATTTTTCCTACAAATTTAGGATACCAATAATGCATAGCAGCAAACATCATAAATACAACTCCACCAAACATAGTGTAATGGAAGTGAGCAACTACATAATAGGTATCATGTAAATGTACATCAAGTCCAAGAGTAGCTAATATAACTCCTGTTAAACCACCAATTGCAAATGTTACAATAGTTCCAACAACCCAAAGCATTGGTGTTGCCATTACAATTGAACCTTTATACATAGTAGCAATCCAATCAAAGAATTTAATTCCAGTTGGTATGGATACAAAGAATGTTAAAAATGAGAATACAATTTTTGCCCACTCACTCATTCCAGATGAAAACAGATGATGTCCCCATACTAAATATCCAATAATAGAAATCATTGCAGATGAAATAGCAATTGATCTATAACCAAATATTGTTCGTCTACAGAATGTTGGAACAATTTCAGAAACTACTCCAAATGCTGGAAGAATCATTAAATATACAGCTGGATGAGAATAAATCCAAAATAGATGTTCATATAGAATTGGATCTCCACCTTTAGAAGGATCAAATATACCAATACCTGCAGTTTTCTCAATAATTACTAGAATTAAAGTAATACCAATTACAGGAGTAGCTAAGACTTGAATCCAAGCAGTTGAATATAATCCCCATACAAACAATGGCATTCTAAAGAATCCCATTCCTGGAGCTCTTAATCTATGAATCGTAACAACAAAATTAATTCCTGTTAAAATACTTGCCATTCCAAGTATATAAGCGGCCGTTAAAGCTGCAATTACATTAGTATTAGTATTTACACTATAAGGGGCGTAAAAGGTCCATCCAGTATCTGCAAAACCATTTCCTACAAACAATGAAGAAAGAGCAACAATTGCACCTAATAAAAACAACCACCAAGACAATAAATTAAGTCTTGGAAAAGATACATCTTTAGCTCCAATTAATAAAGGAAGTAAAAAGTTTCCAAATATTGCTGGAATACCAGGAATAATGAATAGAAAAATCATTATTACTCCGTGTAGGGTAAAGGCCTGGTTATATTTATCGGGGCTTAGAATTTGTTCTCCTGGGAAAAATAGTTCTATCCTCATAGTTAAAGCAACACTTAAAGCAACAATAAAAAATGCAAACATTACAATCATATAAAGTATTGCAATTCTCTTATGGTCAATCGAAAAAATCCATTGAAGAATTTTATTGTCATGATGTCCAAAGACTGTGTGCGTCTCGTCATAAAAACTTTTATTATTCATTTTCTCTCCTTTGTAAAAAATTTAGTTTATTTGTCATCTTCTTTTCTTCCTGTTTTTAATAAATATATAAAGAATATAAATACAGATCCAAAAATAAATGAACCCATTATTTTTTTACCTTGTAAAACATATGATTTACTCTCAGGGTCATATGCAAAACAAAATAATAAAGTATTAGCAATTGTAGGTCTTGTTTTTTCATCACTAGCTTCTAATAAAGCCATTTTTAAATCAAATGGTAAGTATCTAACTCCATTTAAATATCTTGATATTTTTCCCTTAGGAGTTAGAACTATTATGGCAGCTGGATGTAAATAATCTACTACTCCATCTTTAACTCTTCTTTCATATCTAAAACCTACCGCTTGAGTAAGTTCATCTATATCTTTTTGGTTTTTAGTAGTTAAAAAAGTCCAAGCATTAGTTTGAAATTTTGTTTTGATAGTTTTAAAGATTTTATCTTTTGTATTTTTTGCATGAATAAAAGAATCATTTTTTTCAATGCTTAAAGTAATAATATTAAAGTCTTTTGCTTCTTTTAATTGTACTTTTTGAACAATGTCTGCAACCTCATATAATAAGGGCGAACATAAAGTAGGACAGTTGAAATAATTAATGGTTAGAATTGTGGGTTTGTTATTTATAATCTCTCTAAGAGACTTCTGTTCATTGTATTCAGTAGTAAAAACAGTATTTAAATTTATTTCTTTTATTTGATCTTCGTATATTCCAATTTCTTGTGAAAAAAGAGAAGAAATAATTAAAACAGTTGAGATTAATAATTTTCTAAACATAATAAACTCCTTAAAGATAACAATATGTTAATAGAATGGTATCATTTATAAGGAAGATTATTATTTATTTAAATAATTAGTAGAATTATTTAAGCTTCGGAGTTTTTCATTAAGAGGTAGAATTTTTTAAAACCAAACTCTTTTATTGTTAAAAAGAACAATACAAAACCACTAATAGTACTGGCAAATGCTAACCCAGCGGCTCCATATGGTTTAATTAAAATAAGAGAAAAAATTATATTAAAGCTTAAAGCTTTGATAGATATCTTTGCACCTAAAAATTGTTGTTCATGGGCATATAACCAAAGTGAGAATATTTTAGCTATTCCAAAAGGAATTAAAGCAATTAAATACATGGCTAAAATTAGAGCAGTATTAGAAGTATCTGTACTTGTAAAAGCACCACGTTCGAATAAGATTGAGATTATGAATTCATTAAAAATAATACCAATAAGAGTTGATATACTTAATAGTATACTTAAAATAATAGTCGATTTTCTCATTAATTCTAAAGCTTTATCTTCATTATTATTTTTAATAGCTTTTGCTATCATTGGGAATAGGGCAACAGAGGTTGCAATTGCAAATAAAGCTAAAGGAAGTTGGAATATTCTATTTGCATAATACATATAAGAAATACTTCCTGTAATTAAAAATGATGCTAAAAATGTATCTAAAAAAGCAGATAAGTGTGCAGTTGAAGATCCCATTGTTGCAGCTGCAAAGTTTTTATAAAATTTATTATGTGCTAGTTTAAACTTTTTAAAAGTAAATATCTTTAATAAATTATTATTTTTCATTGCTATGACATGAACTAAAATTTGTAAAAGTCCACCTGCTAATACTCCATAAGACATATAATAAGTAATTTCATATTTATCTAAATCTTTAGAGATTAATAAAGCTGCTATTAGTGCTAAATTTAATAAAGCAGTTGAAAAAGCAGTTGTAGCAAAATGATTTTTATATTGTAAAAGTGCTGCCATAAAAGTAACAATAAATATCATAGGTAAATAATAAAAGTTTATTGCTAATAAAGGTGCGGCTAGTTCTACAGTCTTAGAATCAAAACCTAAAGCAATTAAATGAGTTATTATTTCTGCAAACAAAGTTACAAAAACAGATAAAAGCATAATAAAAGCAAAAAATGATAAAAATATAGAAGATGAAAACTGTATTTTATGTTTGGCTTTTGCGTAAGCTGGAATAAAAGCTTGAGTAAAAGCACCTTCTGCAAATATTCTTCTAAATAAATTAGGCAGTTTAAATGCTACAAAAAATATATCTGAATAAATATTAGCACCTAAAATCGAAGCTGTTAAAAGATCTCTAATAAAACCTAGAATTCTAGAAAATAGAATTCCCGAACTATTTGTAAAAATTGATTTAATAAGCATTATACTCACTTTTTTTATTTATTATTATTTGTGTATTGTTTTTAAAATATGACAAATGTGCTTGTATTATATGAACTTTTTGCCCATTTTTAGGTAAAAGTTCTTTATCTTTTGCATAAAGTCTTATTTTTTTATAAATATTATCTTTTTTATAGTGTAAATAAGCTTTTTTGTATATACCCTCAAGATTAGTA
>JABSOL010000050.1 GCA_013215985.1 Campylobacteraceae bacterium | reverse complement strand
AGTAGTATACCAAAAAATATTGAAAACAATTGAAATGATCGATTTAATCACAGACGATTGACTTTAAATTACCGTGGTAATAGTTATTAGGGAAGAGTTCCAAGGATTAAAAAAAAAATCATCCAAAAACATACAAAAATTGACCGCAACAATAATTCTTGAAATATTAATAATTTGTCTACTTTCTAAAAAAGTAGCATTGTTATATTTATTATCAACATTTGTATAAATAGTTTTTGATAAATATAACTCTTCTTTTAGATCTAAATTAATATAATCATCAAATAATGAGAAGTTTAGAGAAACAGGAAGTAAGACTTCAGTTATTTTAGCATTTAAACCATCTTTTCTAGAATTAGAAGTAAATGTAGCATCGATTGAATAAGATAAATTATCAATTAATAATTTATCAGTATATTTATGAGCTTGTATTTGAGGTAATTGCTGTAATGTTTTATCGTTAGAAATTACAGAGTTAGAACTTTTATCAATAGTTTTATCTAAATAATATCTTAAATATGTACCAAAATAATATGAAGATTGATCAAAATAATAATTTATTTTAGATTCAACTTTATTTCCTACGCTTGTTTTATATTTAGGCCCTTCTAATGTTATATACTCTACATCGTTTAAATACGATAAAGAAATAAACAATGCATCTTTATTTTCTTTGTTATTTGAGAATAAATTTGATCTTTCATAATCAAAATTCCAACCATAATGTTTATTATTTGCTAATTGTTCTTCTTTAAAATATTTATCTTTTTCTAGAAAAATACCTGTTTTAAAATTTAAAGAAGAATATGCAGAGTCTTTATATCTTAAATAAGCATAAATACCATTTCCTCTATTTAATTTAATCTGAGGCATGATCTCAATATCATAATTATCTTGTGGTGCAAAATACATCGATTGGAAATATGTAAAGCCTTCTTTATCAGAAAATGCTATTGTAGGATTTAATAAACCAGTTCTTCTAGTTGTATCCGTTGAAAAACCAAAATATGGTGTATATAATAAAGGTATAGATTTAATGTAAAGTTTTGTGTTAAAAGTATGGATAAATTTATCATCTACATCATAATAACCAGATGTAAATCTAATACTCCACATAGGATCAACACAATCACAAGATGATATTACAGCAGATCCAAAAGAAAATTCTGTTTGAGTTTTTGTAACTTCATTTGCATCAATCCAAATATTTGAATCAAGATCAAGTAAAAAAGTTGGGTTTTGTAACATATTGTCATTTTTCATATCTACAAAAGCATAATCACTTTTTGTTTTTATTTTATTATCTTTAATAATTAAAACATCACCAAAAAGTTCAAATGTCTCAAGCTTTTTATTATATATTGCTTTGTCTGCAGATATATAATATTTAGTAGAATATATTACTACATTACCATTTGCTATTAAAGTGTCTTCATTAGTAATAACACTTGAAGAAAGTATTCTTACTTTTTCTCCTATGTTATTTGCATAAATAATAGAAGTAAAAAATAAGAATAGAAGTATTATTTTATGCATTAACAACTACAGATCTAGCCATGAAATCATGAAAAGTTCTTTTTCCATCGTTGAAAAAACCTAAAACAAATCCAATATAAAAGAACATTTCACTAATAACTCTTGCAAATGATCTAAAAGCTGCATTAAGTAAAGTAATATTACCTAAAGTATCATTATCTATAACTTTAATTTTAGCAAATTGTTTACCTAAAGTTGCTCCATAGTACCATACAAAAAACGTATGGTAAATAAATTTTATAAAAATAACTTGATATACAAAATCATTCATAACCAACATTACTTCTTCTATATTAGCATTTGAATCAGTAAACATTTCCCAAAATAAGGCAACTATTAAAAAAGTAATTAATACATCATCAATTACAAAGGCTTGTATTCTAGCTTTCATTGAAGCTAGTTCTAAATTATTAGAATTTGTTTCTTTCATTTATCTACTTTAATGCTTGATACGCTATATCAGTTCTTATTTTTTTACCTATGAAATGAACTTGGCCACATAAGGCATAAGCTCTATTTCTAGCTTCATTAATTGAAGCCCCTATTCCTACACAAACTAATATTCTTCCGCCAGAAGTAAATAGTTTTCCATCTTCTTCAATAACACCTGCATATGAAATATGTGTATTATTTTTAATATCTTCATCTACAATATTATCAATAATAATTTCAGCAGATGAAGATGATGAATAAGGATAATTTGCTGATGCCATAACAACACCTACAGCAAACTCATCTTTAAGTTCAATTTCAATTGAATTTAAATCTTTTGTAGAAGCTTTATATAAAAGTTTTGATAAAGGAGTTTTTAATAAAGGCATTAAAATCTCACATTCGGGATCACCAAATCTTACATTATATTCTAATATAATTGGCTCACCTTTAACTACCATTACTCCAATAAATAAAACACCTTCAAAAGGTGCTCCTTCATTTTTCATACCTTCTAAAGTAGGAATAATAACTCTATCTTCAACTTTTTTATAAATTTCATCATTAACTAGTGGAGTTGGAGCATATGCACCCATTCCCCCAGTATTAGGACCAGTGTCCCCATTTCCAATTCTTTTATGATCTTGAGCAGCTGGTAAAACTTTGTAGTTTTCACCATCACAAATTACAAAAATAGATAATTCATAACCATCTAAAAACTCTTCTACTACAACTGATCTTCCAGCATCACCAAAAGAATTACCATCAAGCATATCTTTAACAGCTGCTTTTGCTTCATTTTTACTTTGTGCAATAATTACACCTTTACCTGCACATAAACCATCTGCTTTAACAACAATTGGTATATCCATGTTATCGATAAATGTATAAGCATCTTTTTCTATTGATGTTTCAATAAACGCTGCTGTTGGTACGTTAAATTTTTTTAGCATATTTTTCATATATACTTTAGAACCTTCAAGTTTAGCAGCTGCTCTACTTGGTCCAAAAATAACTAAATCATTTTCTTTAAATATATCAACAACACCATCTACAAGGGGACCTTCAGGACCCACAATAGTTAGTTCTATATTATTTTCTTTTGCCCATAATGATAATTCATTATAGTCTGGAATATTAATATTCTTACCTAATCTCGATGTAGCACCATTTCCTGGCATAAAAAAAAGCTCATGTTCATTTTCATTATAAATACTCAATCCCATTGAATATTCTCTTCCACCACTACCAAGTATTAATATTTTCACTAACAATCCTTAAATAATATAGTTAATTACCCAAATAGCCGTTATCCATTAATTTGGCCCTAAAAAGCCAATAACCGCAAGTAAGAAATAAACTTCAGGAATCAAAACATTAAAAATGAAAGATTGCACACCATTTATTTACATTACTCACATAAATATAGTATCGGACCCTCACAAATGGAAATCCCGAACTACCTAGATATCGTAATTGTATCAAAGTAATTGTAAAATTAAGTTTAAATTTTCGTAAGTAAATATAAATTAAATTATTTAATATTAATTTCTTTAGCTAATTCTATACATTTTTCTAAAGATGTTTGTGGACTTAATACATATTTTATGTATGAAGGTAGGTATTTTGCAGTCGTAGAGCCTATTACAACGGCTTTATAGGTTTTTTTCCATTCATATTGTTCTAAAAAATATTTAATAGAAGAAGGAGAAGAAAAAATAATAATTGCATTTTCTTTTAAGATTATTTTTTTATTATTTTTTGAAATTGTTTCGTATGTAATGCAAGATGATATATTTATCTCGTTATTTTTTAGTATTTCTGCTAAATTTGATACAGTATTTTTAGCTCTAATATATAAAACTTTTTTATTTTTAAGTTCTGATACTAGTTCATGTGCAAATTCATTACCATGAGATGATTTACCTGTAAAAACAAGTTTTGAGTTATTATTTAATAATACTTCAGCAGTTTTAAGAGCAATTGCATAAGAAGGAATATTAATCCATTCTTCTGAAAATGTTTTCATTGAGAGTACTGCATTTTTTGAAGTAAAAATTAAAGCATCATAGTTTAGTATATTTAAATTATTTTGTAGATAATTAATTTTAAAAACTTCTAAATTAATTATATCTTTGAATTTGAGATTATTTAAGATGTAAATGTTATTCATTTTATTTCTTTAAGAAAATAAGAGTAAAAAATTACTCTTATTTTTAGTTTAAGTCTAGAATTAATTAATACTAGATTTCTAACATATGATCTTCGTCGTTATCTCTTTCACCTTTTTTTCTAGCAACTAAGTGAATTGGAGTACCGTTAAAGTCAATATTATCTCTTAAGAAGTTAATTAAATATCTTTTATAAGAGAAATGCAGTAAATTAGGTTTATTCATAATCAATGCAATTCTTGGAGGACAAGTTTCAAATTGAGTAGAATAATAAATTCTTAAATATGCACCATTTGGACTTGGTAATGCATGTCTTCTAATTGCATGTTCAATTACTTCATTTAATCTTGATGTTGTGATTCTTTGAGAATAATTATCATAAATTTTAAGTAATTGATCTTTTAATCTATCAATTGATCTTCCAGTTTTAGCAGATACTGCAATAATTGGAGCATAAAATAAGAATTTAAATCTATTTCTAATTTCTTCTTCTATTTTTTTGAAAGTTTCAATGTTTTCATCCCACTTATTAAGTACAATAATAGTACCTAAACCGTATTCATCAACTAATCCAGCAATCTTTTCATCAAGATCTACAAAAGGCTCAGAAGCATCTAAAACTAATAACGCTAAGTTAGCTTCTTCTAACATTTCTCTAGTTCTCATTAATGCAAATTTTTCAATTCCTTCAATAGAACCTCTTCTTCTTAAACCAGCTGTATCTACAAAAGTAATATCTCTACCATTAAAAACATAATCTTCATCAACAGGATCAATAGTTGTACCTGCAATTGGAGAAACAACAGATCTTTCATGTCCAACTAAAGCATTTAAGATTGATGATTTACCAACATTAACTCGTCCAATAATACCAACTCTTAATCTTGTATCTTTTTCTTTTTCTTTTTCATTAATATCAACTATTTTTTCATCATAGTTTTCATCAAGTTCATCTTCACTTAATTCAGAATCTTCATCTTCATCTGTAGGTTCAACATAAGCTTCTGGTAACTGTCTATTTAACCAGTCCATTAAGTTTTTTGTTCCTCTATTATGTGAAACTGAAATAGGGAATAAGTTTTCTTCACCAATACCAAATTCATAGAAATCCCATAGTCTTTCCATTTCTTTGTCATTATCAATTTTATTAACAACTAAAGCAAGTGTTTTCCCTAAGTTTTGAAGCTCATAAAATAGTTCTTTATCTTTGTCATCAGGTAATTTCTTACCATCTACCATAAAAAGTATTATATCAGCTTGTTTAGCAGTTTCAATAGCTTTTCTTTTAACATGTGAAAAAATTAAATCATTAGTTTCGTCAATTCCACCTGTATCTAACATCAAAGCTTCTTTTTCAAAAACGTTAACTCTGTGTCTTCTAATATCTCTTGTTGTTCCTGCTATATCCGCAACAATAGCAATTCTTTTTTGTGCAATTCTATTAAATAGAGATGATTTCCCTACATTAGGTTGACCTATTAGTGCTATTTTTGTTAATTCATTTATATCTTGCATTCTTATCCTATTTTTTATAACAAAAAAAAGGTATTAGCCCTAAGCTAATACCTTTTTAAATATCTATTTATATTTTAGTATAAACCGAATTTACCTTCTTGTTTCATACTATATAAAACTCTCATGTTATCGTCTTTATCATAAAATACTTTAAAAGCTGCACCAGATTCTTTTAAATCAGTTAAAGCTTCTTCAATATCTATTGGTTTGTAAGAGTCTAATCTAACTCCAACAATTTCACTATCAAGTTTATCTAACTCATTAGCTATATTGTCTTCTATTATAGCAGAATCAACTTCAGTTAACTTTTGTTTTCTGTGACCTGTGATTTTATCATGGTGTCTTCTTAAAATTTTTGATACTCTATCAACAGCAATGTCGATAGCAGCGTATAAATCTTTATCTTTTTGTTTTACAACAACAGTATCTAAATTAGCAATATTTAAAGTATATTCAAATGAAAAAGCTTTTTTTCCATTTTTTTCTTCTTGTGAAACGATTGAATTTACAGAAATAATATCTAAACTATATTTTTTAAAAACTTCTATTGATGAATTTATATGTTCTTTCATTGACTCAGTTAAATCTATATGTCTTCCTACAATACTTGTATTCATGACTAACTCCTTAAATAATTTATAAATTTATTTTAGCAGAAACATTATTAATTTAATCATAAAATTGGAATTATTTAATAATTTTTGCTAAATTAATATAATTTAAGTGTATTAAAAACACTAAATAATAAAAATAATAGTATTAAACTAATCAAGAACTACTACTATAGTGTAATTTATGATATTAAATAATTTTTTAATAAGATTACCTAATTTTTGTGTAAAACTAGTATATTTTAAAGAAAATAATAAATTACTAGAATATAATATTTGAAGTTGTAAATTAACATTAGAAGAACAACGTTTAAGAAGTTAAGATAGTAAGTAGTTATATACAATTAACTTTAACAAGCCTCCAATTTCAAGAGAATTGAAAAGAAATAGTAGAAAGATAATTACAACATCACATTAATCTATCTTAGAGGTACATATAAATGGATCTAAACTCTTTAAATGGCTTGTCATCAAAATAAAAAGTAAAAAATAGATCTGAACTTTATAGAACAAGAGGACAAATAAGAAATACATACTGTTATTGACAAAAATAACAAAGGTTGCACGGGGTCTTTACTTGATAGAAATAGTAAGTTTACACGTGACTAAAACATCATCTAGGGCTATAATTGTGATGTTATGACCTATCATATATAATAAATCAGACAAGGACTAAGAAGATTGAAGGATCACAGCAATTGACTAAATTAAAGAATATATCCCTAAAAAAATGAGTTGATAAAATATCTATAACAGAAATTCCTAATATTAAAAATCGCTTATATAATAGGCCACAAAAAGTTCTTGAATATAAAACTCAAAATTATTTATTTTTTAATAATTTATTGAGTAGTGTTGAAGGGGCAAGTTAAAAAAAGGACCATTTTAGAAATGATCCTTTTTTTAAATAAGTATTTCTCTATTACCCTTGGTATTAGGTTCAGATAAAACACCAGCATTTTGTAATTGTTCTATAATAGTTGCTGCTCTATTATAACCTATTCTTAATTTTCTTTGAATATATGAAATAGACGTTTTTTTATCATTTAATACAATCATTTTTGCATCTTCATATAAAGGATCTACTTCTTGGTTTTCATTTGAATGAACAGTTGAATTAGCTGAATCTTTTTGCTTAATGAAGTTCATATCATATTCAACTTCTCTTTGAGATTTTAAAAACTGAACAACTTCATCAATTTCATTCTCTTTTGACCATGGAGCATGAAGTCTAACTAGTCCTGACATACCAGGAGGAGTAAATAACATATCACCACGTCCAAGTAATGACTCAGCACCCATTGAATCTAAAATAATCTTAGAATCAACTCTCTGCCCTACTTTATAAGCAATTCTACTTGGTAAGTTAGCTTTAATTAAACCAGTTACAACGTCAACCGAAGGTCTTTGTGTTGCAACAATTAAGTGAATACCAGAAGCTCTTGCCATTTGAGCAAGTCTTGCAATTGATAATTCAACTTCTTTACCAGAAGTCATCATTAAATCACCTAACTCATCAATAATTACAACAATGTATGGGAAAGCATCTTCTCCAGCTATTTTCATTTTTTCATTATAGTTTTCGATATTTTTTGTTCTAGCTTTTGCCATTAAAGTATATCTTCTCTCCATCTCTAAAACCATATTAGCTAAAGCATTAACAGCTTCACTAGGTTTTGTGATAATTGGAGTTAATAAATGAGGAATATCTTCATACATTGAGAATTCAAGCATTTTAGGATCAATCATAACTAATTTTAGATCATCTGGAGAATTTTTATACAATAATGATAAAATCATTGAATTGATACCAACAGACTTACCTGAACCTGTTGTTCCTGCAATTAATAAATGTGGTAGTTTTTTTAAATCTGTAATAAAAGGTTTACCAACAATATCTTTACCTAAAATCATAGTTAAAGGCGATTTCGCTTTTTGGAAAATTTCCGAATCTAATAATTCTTTAAAATAAATAATTTGTGCTTCTTGATTAGGTACTTCAATTCCAACAACATCTTTTCCAGGAATTGGAGCTTGAATTCTAATTGTTTGGGCTTTTAAAGCCATAGCTAAATCATCTTGCAAATTTAAAATCTTAGATACTTTTATATGAGGAGCTGGTTTAAACTCAAAAGTAGTAACAACTGGACCTGTATAAGTTCTAACTACATCACCTTCAATTTTAAACATTGATAATTTATCTAATAAATCACCAATTTTTTGATCAATATAAGCTTCTGATATTTTACTCTTATTTCCTTTTGGAGGATCTTGAAAAAATCTATTCAAAGGTAATTTAAAATCTTTTGGTTTGACTGCTTCACCTAATTCAATTTGATCTTGTAAAATTTTATTTTCTTCTAATTCTTCAACTATTACTGAAGGAGCTTCAATTATTTTGTCTTCTTTTTTTTTGGCTTCTACTTCTTTTAAATCAGCTAAAGTGATTTCTTCAATTAAAACTTCTTCTTTTTTAATTGTTTTTTCTTTAACTTTTTTGTTTTCTTTTTTATTCTCTTTTTTTACACTTGCTTCAATTTTTTTCTCTTTAATTTTTGTAGACCTTACAGGTGTATAATCTTCTAAGATTATTTCTGCTGTATCGCCTACTTCTGTTACTGAAACTTTATCAATGGTTCTTTTTTCACGTCTTGTAACTGTGGCTTCTTTTTTCTCAATTTGTTTAAATTCAAAAGAAGGTTTTGGAACTTTAATATTTTTAAATTTATTTTCAAATTGTAAGTCTTTACCATCAATTAATACTAAAAAAGTTGATACAAAAGATACTAATACAAGTATCCATAGTCCAGCTTTTCCAATAAAAGGATTTAAAGAACTAACAATAATATTACCTAATTCACCAGATAAAGAAGAGTTAGATAATAAAGATTGTAAAATTAATATAGAAAAAATAGAAATAAGTATAATTAATGTTTTTATTAATGCTTTTTCTCTATCATAATCTTTAAAATTTATTACAAATAAAGGATAAAGAAAAAACAATAAATATATATATGAAAAATAACCAAAATATTTGTGAGAAAACAGAGCAAAATTTGCTCCAATAGCTCCAACAGTTAGTTTATCTGATATAAAAATAGCATACTGTAAAAACAGTATTATAAACATAAAAATTAATGATAATATTTTTTTACTTATAGTTTATCCTTTTAATAATTTAAAAATTTTAGCTTGTAGTTTTAACCAAGGTCTATGTTCCATTAGGGGAAAACCTGCCCATTGTTTTTTAGGCTCAGTAATACTTTTAGTAACTCCACCACGAGCTGAAATCGTTGTAAATGCTGCAATTTCTATATGTCCAGAAACTCCACTTTGAGCTCCCATAATTACATATTCATTTAATACACTTGATCCAGCAATTCCAACTTGAGAAGTTAAAATACAACCATCTTTTAAAATACAGTTATGTGCAATTTGAATTAAATTGTCTAATCTTACACCTGAACCTATAATAGTTGATTTAAAAGCAGCTCTATCAATAGTACAATTTGCACCTATTTCTACATCATTTTTAATAATAACATTACCATTTTGGTATATTTTAATATATTTTCCAGCTTTATTTGCAAAACCAAAACCATCAGCCCCAATTATTGTTCCTGAATGTATAAGACAATCATTTCCTATAAGACAATCTCTATATACAACAACATTTGCGTTTATGATTGTATTATTTCCAATAACAACATTATCACCTATATAAGCTCCGCTTAAAATAGTACAATTATCTCCAATAACAACATTTTTTCCAATGTTTACATTAGGCATAATTGTTGTATCTTTTCCAATTTGTGCATCTTTACCTTCAAGTTCTACAACTTTGGGTGCAAAATAAGCACTTGCAAGTGCTAAAGCTACATATGGTTCATCACAAACTAAAGCTACAGTTCCAGAAGGAACCATATTTTTAAACTCTTCTTTTACAAAAACAGCAGCTGCTTTTGTATATTGTAATTCACTTATATATTTTTTATTTTCTAAAAAAGTAAGTTCATCACTTGTCGCATCACTTAAAGTATTTAATGCTTTTATTTCTATATCTTGATCACAAGAGATATTTAATTCTTGTGCTAATTTATTTAATTTCATTCTATTCCTATCTTTCTATTGCTGTTATTCCAGATCTTACGATTTCTATTGGATTATATTTCTGCATTACTGAAATAAAGTTCTCAATTCTTGAAGCTGAATCAGTTGCTGATACAATTATTGAATCTTTTGTAACATTTTGTATGCTTCCATGGTATATTTTTGAAATAACATCTATATCTGCTAAATTATTATCAATAGAAAATTTAATTAATACTGTATCTTTTTCAATTACATCTTTATGTTCATTTACTTTAAGTACTGGAATTAATTTATTTAATTGTTTTACAATTTGTCCAATAATTCTCTTATCACCTGTTGTAACAATAGTCATACGTGAGTATTTACTATTTGTTATCTCACAAACTGTTAAAGAATCGATATTATACCCACGTGCTGAGAATAAACCAACAATTCTAGATAAAGCATTGTTTTCATTTAATACAATTACAGATATAACCTGTCTTGTAATTATTGAATCGTAGTAATGGTTATCACTATGCATTATTCATCTCCTAATAAAGTCATTTCATTTAAACCATGTCCATTGGGAACCATTGGTAAAACTTCTTCATCTCTAAATACTACAACTTCAATCATAGCAACAGTTTTTTTCTCTATTGCATCTTTTATTGCAGCATCAAATTCTTCTTTTGTTCTTACTTTATAACCATTTCCACCAAAAGCTTTTACAAGCATTTGAAAATCTGGTTGTTTTTCTAGAACAGTTTCTGATAATCTATTTCCATAAAACATAGTTTGCCACTGTCTAACCATTCCTAAATAATTATTATTCAAAATAATATTTATTACAGGTAAGTTAGAAGCAGAACAAGTCATTAATTCTTGAATATTCATTAATATTGAACCATCACCTGTAATATTAATAGATATTTTATCAGGATTTCCACGTGCAACACCCATTGCAGCAGGCAGTCCAAATCCCATTGTACCTAAACCACCAGAAGTTATAAACTGTCTAGGGAAAGTAAATGGATAAAATTGTGCTGCCCACATTTGATGTTGACCAACATCAGTTGAAATTATAGCTTTATCACCTAATAGTTCACCAATTCTTTTAATTGGCCACTGAGGTTTAATAACTTCATCTGAGTCAATAAATCTTAGTGGTTGATTATCTTGATAAGATTGTAATAATTCCACCCAATGAGAATAGTCATTAAATTTAATTTCTTTTGCATAATCAAGCATACCTTCAACAGTAACTTTAAGATCTCCAACAATTGGAAAGTTTGTATCAACAAGTTTTCCAATTGATGCTGGATCTATATCAATATGTACAATTTTAGCTTTTTTTGCAAATTGATCTAATCTTCCAGTAACTCTATCATCAAATCTTGCACCTAAACAAATAAGTAAATCTGTTTCATGTGTTGCCATATTAGCAGCATACTCACCATGCATTCCTAACATACCAAATAATAATGGGTTTTCTTGTCCCATTATTCCTCTTGCCATAATAGTTTCAACTGCTGGAATATTAGTTAGTTTTGCGAATTCTCGAATTTCTTCACTACAATTTGCAATAATTGCACCACCACCAACATAAAGTAATGGTTTTTTTGCTTTTGATATTGCCTCAAGTGCTTTTTTTAATTGTTTTTTATTAAAATTAACAGTTGGTTTATATGTAGGTAAATCAATTTCTTTTGCATAATCAAAAATTCCTAATTGCGCTGTAATATCTTTTGGGATATCAACATGCACAGGTCCAGGACGTCCTGTAGCAGCTATGTGAAAAGCTTCTTTCATAATTCTAGTTAAATCTTTAATATCATTAACTAGGTAATTATGTTTTGTACAGGGTCTTGATATTCCAACAGCATCAATTTCTTGAAAACCATCTGTTCCAATGATTGTAGTAGGAACTTGCCCCGATATTACAACTATTGGAGTTGAATCCATGTATGCATTAGCCAAACCAGTAACTGCATTTGTAAAACCAGGACCTGATGTTACAATTGCAACTCCTACTTTACCAGTAGACTTAGCATACCCTTCTGCTGCATGTATTGCAGCTTGTTCGTGTCTAGTTAAAATGTGTTCAAAATCATTTTGTTTATAAATCTCATCATAAACATTCATTATAGCGCCACCAGGGTATCCAAATACTACTTCTACCCCTTCTTCCCTTAATGATTCTGTAACCATCTTTGCGCCAGTTATTGTCATAATATTTCTCCCTCGTAAAATATATAACATATTACAAAAAAATTTATTAATTGTTAGTTAACTTCTTTAATATATTTAAGTACTTTTATTCTTATTTAATTATTTTTTACATATAATAAAGAATAAGATTCAAAAGGATTAAAATGGAAGTTAATAATATTAACCCTAGTGTCAATAATTTACAAGGTATAAATTCTAATATTCCTTTAGAGCGAACACAGTCTAGTGCTAAAATACAAGAGAGTGATCAAGATTCATATAATCTTAGTATCTCAGCTTTATTAAAACATGATAAAAGTAATTTAGCTATAGGTCTTGAAGAGTCTAATACTGCATTAGCAATAAGTAAAATTACACTTAATACTTTAGAAAAACAAATTACAATTTTAGATAAAATTGAAAATACATTAGAAAACAAAGATGATAATGTTTTAAAACAAGAAGACATTCAAAATATTAAAACTTTGTTAAATGATTTTTCTTTAAATACCCAAAATACAAAGTTTGAAAATAAGAACTTATTTACAGCAGATTATGAAGAAGATACAATATTATTATCAACTGAGAATGATTCAATACAAATTCAAAAAGCTGACTTAAATACAATTGTTTCAAATTTAAAGATACAAGCAAATGATTTACCAGATACAGAAGATCATTTTAAAGCTTTAATTAAAGAGAGTAAAGAAATAATACAATCTTATAATAAAAACTTTGAAGAATTAGAATCAAATGTAAAAGAACAAGCAAATAATTCTATTAATAATGAGAATAAACTTCTTTCAGAAAACTCTTCATTTAAAATTATTAATTTTGCACATGAAGTTAAAGATTTCTCAAAAACAAATATATCTGCAAATATTGGATTAGTAGCCGCTCAAGCTAATATTGTTCAAGAACAAAGTGTAAGACTATTAAAATAGTCTTAAGCTTTATTTATTGAATAATTAATTGCAATACCTTCTTTTAAACCATCATCTAAAACTAAAGATTCATTTTTATCTAGAACTTCAAATATAGCTTTATAAATATGAATTCCAATTTCGATAAAATCTACTCTGCCTTTTCCAACTAAATCAGTAATTTCACCAGCAGTTGAATTTTCAAACATTTCTAAACAAGTATTTAGATCGTTTAAATCAACAATAGTTCCATTTACTTCATCTTTATTGTAATGAAAAAAGTCTTGACCTAATTTTATTGCAGCTATAGTTGTAGGTGTTCCAGCTGTTGCCACAAAAGTATAAGATGAGATATCTATATTTGTAGATAATAAAAAGTTATTAATCTGAGTTTTTTTATCTTCTAAAAAAAGTGCTAAATCTTTTTTAGAATAATATTTTTGAGTTAAAGTTACTATTCCTAAATCAAAACTATGAGAAATGTATTGATCTTTTGTATTAATTATAATTTCTGTAGAACCGCCACCAATATCAAGTAATATAAAGTTCTCAGATAATATTTTTTCTCTTTTTAAAGCATATTTAACAGCTAATAAAGTAAGTCTAGCTTCTTCTAAACCATCAATGATTTTAAAACTAGCTTTTGTTTTGTTTTTTATGTTTTCTATAACTTCTTGTGAATTATCAGCTTTTCTCATGGCAGCCGTTGTAATGCAAATAGCTTTAGAGCTATCAAAATTCATATCTTTACTACATTTATTAATAGCTTTAATAACACGCTCTTGTGCTTCTAATGATATTAGATTAGTTTTTTCTAAACCATCAGCCATTCCTACAATTTCATTAAATTCTGAAATTATTTTAAAGTTTAAAGTATCATAAATTAAGACTCTAAAAGAATTAGAGCCTAAATCCATTGTCACAATTTTTTCCATTAAGGGTGAGGTATTTTTATTTTAGAATTTAATAAATAAGCAATAACTATAATTGGCAATAACATAAAGTCTGCTGGAATATAACCGCTTAACCATACTAAGTATGAAGAAAATAATAAAATTGCTCCTAAAGGAGTAGGAATACCTGTAAAATATTTTGCAACTTCACCTTCTTCAGCATTAATATTAAATTGAATTAATCTTCTTAATCCTGAAATAACATAATGTATAAAAACTATTGCAATTAATCCTAAGTTTGTATCAGAACCTTCAAATATAGCAAAATAAATGAACATTACTGGAACAATTACAAAAGATAAAAAGTCTGCGTATGAATCTAATTGAATTCCAAACTCTGTAGATAAATTATATTTTCTTGCAATTTTTCCATCAATTATATCAAATGCTCCTGCAATCCAAGCAAATAAAGCAGCTCCAAAAAACTCTTGATGAGTTAAAAAATATATAGCTAAAACACCTGCCCCTATATTCATAAATGTTGCTAAATTAGCTAAATTAAAATGATGATTTTTGTTAAATAAAAAATCCAATTCTTATCCTTTTATATTGTATATTGATTTCTACCATTTGTTTTAGATTTGTAAAGTTTTTCGTCAGCAATTTTATACATTTTATTTGTAGATAAATCATTATCTTTTGAATACATAACTGCGCCAATTGAAATACTAATAACTCCTAAAACAGACGAACTCTTATGTTCTATTTGTAACTGAACTATTTTTTCATTAATATCTTTTAAACAAGATTCAACTATGTCCTTGTCTATATCAAATAATATTACACCAAACTCTTCTCCTCCAAGTCTAAATACGTACTCGTATTCTTTATTAAAATAAGTTTTTAATACGTTTGCAACAGCTTTAAGTGTATCATCGCCTTTATCATGTCCATAAGTATCATTATACTGTTTAAAATGATCAATATCAAACATCATAAAAGCACTTTCCCAATTTTTCTCTTTTGAAACATCAGGCATTTTATCAAATATCATGTCAAAATATTTTCTATTATTTAACTGGGTCATTGAATCAGTAATAGAATCTTTTTTATATTTTTTATTTAATAAATTTAAATATTTATCTTTTTGTAAAATTGATAAAATCAAAAAATAGAAAATCATTAAAGCAGTTAATATTAAACCAACAACTGAATAAATTAAATATGATTGCATATCATAATAATTTTTTAGAAAATCTTTTCTTTGTATATACGCACCCTTAATTTCATAATCAATTAAAAAATTAATATGACTTATCATCTTTTTATAAATAATAATACTAGATTTTGGTAATAGAGAATGTTTTAAGTGTTTATTTACATTAACTACAACTCTTTTTTCTTTAATAGTTTTATATGATTTATTATAAAATTTCCAATTCTTTTTTATTTCTTTATAATATATCTTTTT
>JABSOL010000049.1 GCA_013215985.1 Campylobacteraceae bacterium | reverse complement strand
TAACTTTGTAATTGTATAAGCCAAAAACTTTAGAAAATATTTTATAAAAATTCTAGGTGTAAATATAAACATATACTTAAAAAATTTATATGTTAAATATATTATATAATCCACGTGTACCAACTTTTTGAAAAATTTATTTTATTAATATTATACATTAGCTAACAACTTTTTTACTAAGATAAATATATCAACTTCTGATATATCTGAAATTGAAAAGTCGTTTTTGTCTAATTTTAATGGGTTTACAATAGATTCTGATTCAATAATTTTATTTATTTTAGTTAAATATGTATTTCTATATCCAGGAGTATTTCCAAATAAAGTAATAGATGGAATATTTAAAGCCCAAGCTATATGAGTAGGACCTGTATCATTTCCAATTAATAGCTCACTTTTTGAGATTAATGCTTTTAATGAATTTAAAGTAATTTTAGGTAAAACTTTAGCTTTTGTATGAGAAGCTATATATAATGCAGATTCTTTCTCAATTTCATTTCCCCAAACTATTAAACAATTATCATCGAATAAATTAATTAGTTTAACAAATTGTTCTTTTGAGTATTTTTTACTCTCCCAAGAAGCTCCAATTACAAAAATAATATTCTTTTTTTCTTTTGATAAATATTCATAAATAACAGATTCTTCATTTTCATAATATAAAAAAGCTTTTTTATCTAAAATATCTTTTTCACTTATCTCAAAATCTAAAGCATTTGAAATAACTTTAACATTTCTTTTAATAGCATTTTCATCATAAGCTATTTCTACTTTTTTATTGTAAAAATAAGATGCCATACCTTCTCTTGTAGACTCTTTTGAAAAACCTGCAATATTTTTAGCCAAAAGTTTTGAGACAATGGCTGATTTTATTAAACCTTGTGCATCAATAACTAAATCATATTTATTTTTTTTATATGATTTAATCTTTTTTATTTGTGAAAATATAGATAGTTTTTCTCTTTTTATTTGTTTAAGATTTATATCTATAATATTATTAATATCTGGATTGTTTTCTAAAACACCTTTAAATGCTTTTTCAACAAACCAATCTATTTCGATATCTTTATTAAAATGTTTAATATATTGTAATGCTACCATGGCGTGAATAATATCACCCATAGCAGATAGTTTAATTATAGCTATTCTCAAATCTAAACCTTAAGATTATTTTGTATTTTTACTTTTAATTCATTTGGTGTTTCTATTTTTTCAATTTCATTTTGAATTAAAAATATATCTTCTTCAAATTCTAATTTTAATTTATTATCTTTTGTTTTATATTCAACTTTTGGACAAGAAAAATCTTGGTTTATAGTTAAGTTTAAAGAAATCATAAATGATAAATATTTCATAGTTTCAAAAGACGGTAAAAGTTCTTCAAACTCATACATATCTTTTTCTTTAATTAATGATTTTTTAGAATATTTAATTAAAAATGCAATTGTTACTCTTTCTTCATGAGTAATATCATAATTTAATGAGCTTAAGATTACATCATAAGCTGTATCATTTGATTTATAGAAGTTTAGTAAAATACCAATTGAATGAAGTTTTGAAGCAAGTACTAAAAGTTTTCTATATTTAATATCTAAATTATGTTCATCTTGTAAAACATCAAATATTTTACCTGCATTTGAACCTAAGTAAGCACTTTGTTTAGAATTTACATTAAATCTATCTAATAAAGATCTTACAGATACATTATAATTAGATGGAAAACTAAAATTAGAGTTTCGTAAAAGGTCATGTAAATAAACACCTTCTCTAACACCTGCTCCTGAACTTACAACATTTTTAACCTTTAGTTCTTTTAAAATAGTTTTAAAAATAAAAGTACCTTCTTTAATAGTATCAAATCTATCTTTTTTGATTCCCATTTCTTTTAAAGTACATTTATCAGAAGCTGCTAGTACTTTATCAAAAACATATTCTTTATCTTCAACAATATAATCAAAACCGTGAATTACATCTAAAGCATAATGCTGTTTTTTCATTATTTTTTTACTTAAAGTTCTTATTGTTCCACCAATACCTACAACAGTTGAAGGTATTTCAAAACCACATTCTTTAAGTTTTTTCAACTCTGATAAGATATATTCTCTAGCTTCATCAATTTTATTATCTTTAAAATAAAGTTCACTCATTCTAACTGTTCCCATTTTTAATGAAATACAATGAATTATTTTTTTATCTTTTACAATTGAGAATTCAGTTGAACCACCACCTATATCTACAGTTATAAAATCACTTAAAGATAAAAGATTTGAAGCAGCTAAAGCTCCATAATATGCTTCTTTTTCACCATCAATAATTTTAATATTAATTCCAAGTTCATTTTTAACTCTGTTTAAAAAAACATTTGAGTTAGGAGCATCTCTTAAAGCAGATGTAGCAACACAAATGATTTTTCTAGCTTTTAGGGCAGAAGAAATACTTAAAAATGATTTTAAAGCAGAAAATGCTCTATTCATTGGAAGCTCTTGTAAATTCCCCTCATTTTCATAAGTACCTTCAGAAATTTTAACTTTTGCTTTTGTTTCATTAATTAAGTGAAACGCAAACCTTGAACTTTTTTCTAAAACAACCATTCTCATTGAGTTAGAACCTATATCTATAATAGTGGTAACTTTTGCCATTAGTTTTCTTCTTTTGGTAAATTTTCGAACTTAAATTGAAGTTCATCCATACTTTCTTTGTTATCAACATCTAAAATTATGCAATCAACTGGACATACTTCAACACAAGAAGGTTCATCATAAGAGCCAACACATTCTGTACATAAATCTGCTTCAATAATGTATATTGGATCCCCTTCTTCAATTGCTGTGTTTGGACACTCATCTCTACACGCGTCACATGCTATACATTCATCAGTAATGATTAAAGACATTAATATTTCCTATTTATAAATTAATTTACTGTTTATAGCCTATTTCTCTTTAATAATGTCTTTAAATCTGACAAAGATATATAAAATTTTACTTATCTTAAGTTTGTTATAAAATAAAAACCTTATTAAAGAAAAATATAACATATGAGGCTTGCTCATATGTTTATTTTTATAAATTAAATGATTTAATTATTCTTCTTGCTGCATCTCTTCCATCAGCAGCAGCAGTTACTGCTAAATGTGCACCTCTTTGGCAATCTCCACCTGAGTATACATTTTTATTTGATGTTTGAAAATTATAAGTTTCCACCCCACCCCAAGAATTTAAATCAACTTTTAATTCATTTAAGAATTCTGGTTCTTCACAAGAAAATCCTAAAGCTAAAATTATAATATCAGCTTCTTCTTCATATTCAGAGTTTTCAATAATTTGAATTTTTGCTCTTTCATTTGTGTCAGATTCAATTAAAGTAGTTTTTTCTAATAAAATAGATTTTGCTTTATTATTTTCTGCTTGTATTTTTTTAGGACTTACATTAAATACAAATTCAACACCTTCTTCTTTAGAGTTTACAACTTCTTTTTTAGAACCAGGCATATTAGCCTCATCTCTTCTATATAAACATTTAACACTTAAAGCTCCTTCTCTAACTGAAGTTCTAAGACAATCCATAGCTGTATCGCCTCCTCCAATTACAAGTACTTTTTTATCTTTAACATCTATAAAATTATCAAGTTTATCGCCAAAGTTTCTTTTTTGAATATTTTTTAAAAATTCCATCGCAAAATAAACATTAGAAGAATCTTCTCCTTCAAGTCCAGACTCACGTCCTTTTGTAGCGCCAATTGCCACATAAATAGAATCAAATTCATTTTCTAAATCTTGAACTTTTTTATCTTTTCCAATTTCACATTTTAAATGTAGTTCCATACCTGCTTCAATTAACCAGTCAATTCTTCTTTGAACTACATCTTTATTAAGTTTAAATCCTGGAATTCCATATGTTAATAATCCACCAGCACGTCCATCTCTCTCGAACATAGATACTTGAATACCTTTTCTCAAAAGATATGTAGCAGCTGCAATTCCAGAAGGTCCTGAGCCAATAACTGCTACTTTCTTATCAGATGTAATTCCTGGAAACTTAGGTTTTAAACCTCTCTCAAATGCTGATTCTGAAATATGAGTTTCAACAGCTCCAATAGAAATAGCTCCATGACCTGTATTTAAAGAACATGCACCTTCACATAAAACATCTTGAGGACAAATTCTTCCTAAAATTTCTGGAAAAGGTGACGTTTCATTAGATAAAGCAAAAGCTAAATCAGGATTCTTATTTGCAGTTTGTTTTAACCATGAAGGAATAAAGTTATGCAAAGGACAACCTGTATGACAGTATGGAACGCCACACTGCATACATCTATCAGATTGTTCTTTTGCTCTAGTTTTTTCAAATACTTGATAAACTTCTGTATAATCTTTAAGCCTTTGCAACACATCTCTTTTTTCAGGATTAATTCTTTCAAATTTTGTAAAGTTTATCATTCTAATCTCCTTCATCCGGATCTAATGGAAGAACCGTCATATTTTTTGGTTTAACCATCCAAAAGTTTCTAATTTCTGATCTATAATTAGATAAAACTTCTACAGCTTTTAAACTCTCAGTTTCATTAATATAATCTAGTAAAAGTCTTTTTAAATAAAGTCTCTCACGCTCAGTATCATCAGTATCAATTCTTAAAGCTTCAACAAGTTCTTGATTCATTTTATCCACAAAAGATTTTTCAGGATCATAAATAAATGCTAAACCACCAGTCATTCCAGCTCCAAAGTTAAATCCAGTATTACCTAAAATAACAACAATTCCCCCAGTCATATATTCACAAGCATTATCACCTGTTCCTTCAACTACGGCAGTTGTTCCTGAGTTTCTTACAGCAAATCTCTCACCTACATTAGCTCTGATATATAGTTTTCCGCCAGTTGCTCCATATAAACAAGTATTACCAGCACCTGTGAACTCTTCACCTTGATGCATAGGATTAATAATGATTTTACCACCATTCATACCTTTTCCAACATAATCATTAGCAGCACCATCTAAGAATAAGTTCATTCCTTTTGATAAAAATGCCCCAAAACTCTGCCCTGCAATACCTTTTAAATGAATATTCATTGAATTATCAGGTAAACCAGCATCACCGTAATATTTAGCAATTTCACCAGAAATAAGTGTTCCAAATGATCTATTTAAATTTGAAATATTTTCTTTAATTTTAATAGGATTAGATGGTTTTTCAATTGTTCTATGAACTTTTTTTAATAAAGCTTTTTCAAACTTATTTTTATCAAATGGTTCATTAAACTCTTTTTGACAAGTATCAATTCCATCAATTCGTCTTAATATATTTGAGAAATCAAACTTTTGTGCGAAATCATCATCTATTACTTTTAATAAATCACTTCTTCCTACAATTTCTTCTATAGATTTGTAACCCAGTGAAGCTAAAATATCTCTAACGTCACAGGCAATAAATGTAAAGTAAGAAACTAATCTCTCAACTGTACCTGTAAAGTATCCTCTTAATTCTTCATCTTGAGTAGCAACTCCAACTGAACATTTATTAGTATGACAAATTCTTAAAATTTTACATCCTAAAAGCGTTAAAGCAGATGTTCCAAATGCATAAGATTCAGCACCTAACATGGCAGCTTTAACTACATCTAAACCAGTTTTCAAACCACCATCAGTTTGTAAATGAACAGAAGCTCTAAGTGAGTTAGCTTTAAGAGCATTATGTGCTTCACTAAGCCCCATTTCCCAAGGATTTCCTGTATGTTTTAATGAAGTTAGAGGAGCAGCTCCAGTTCCACCATCAGCACCTGAAATTACAATTCTATCAGCATAAGCTTTTGCAACTCCTGCGGCAATTGTTCCAACACCAATAGTTGATACTAATTTAACTGTAATTTTGGCTTCTGGATTAATTTGTTTAAGATCAAAAATTAATTGAGCTAAATCTTCAATTGAATAAATATCATGATGAGGAGGAGGAGAAATTAAAGTAACTCCTTCAACTGTATGTCGTAAAGAAGCAATATAAGCTGTAACTTTATGTCCTGCTAATTGTCCACCTTCACCTGGTTTAGCACCTTGTGCTACTTTTATTTGAATTTCTTCAGCGCTTCTTAGATATGCTGGTGTAACTCCAAATCTTCCTGATGCAACTTGTTTAATTTTAGAGTTTTTAATTGTTCCAAATCTTTTTGGATCTTCTCCACCCTCACCTGAGTTAGACATACCACCAATAGTATTCATAGCAATTGCAATTGCTTCGTGAGCTTCTGGTGAAATTGATCCACAAGACATTGCAGCTGATGCAAATCTTTTAAATATAAGCTCTAAAGGTTCTACCTCAGCTAAATCTATTTTTTCTTTATCTGAGTTAAACTCAAAAAAGTCTCTAATAAACTTTTTATCTCTAGTTTCAACTAATTCTCTTAAAGCATCAAAATCACTAATATCTTCTTTATTTTTAGCTTTTTTATTATGCATAGCATATGTAGTATCTGGACCATAATCATGATACTCACCACCATCAATATATTTATAAAAACCACCAAGGTCTAAAGGAAACATATGTGAATCATCATAAAATGCATTAAAATGTGATTTTTCAATTCTTTTTTCAATTTCGTCATAACCTAAACCACTTAGATCAGAAAAACTTCCCTCAAAACAGTCATTAACAATTTCATCACTTAATCCAATTACATCAAATAATCCTGAGTTTCTATATGAAGCGACTGTACAAATACCCATTTTTGACATAATTTTTAATAATCCGCCATTTAAAGCTTTTTGAGTATTTTTTAATTTTCTTTGCATTTCATACTTAGACTTAATTCGTCTTTCGTGTAAAGCAATAGTTGAAGCATACATCATATATGGATATATAGCAGTAACTCCATATCCAATTAGAGCAGCTGCCATATGAGGATCATAAACTTCCCCAGTTACCGATACAATTGAAGCACAGTGTCTAATACCTGCTTTTAACAATGCTTGATTTAAATAACCAACGGCTAATAACATAGGAATTAGTTTTTTATCTTTATTTAAATCTCTATCATCTAGTATTACTAAACATACTTTTTCATTCTTAATTGAATTAATAACTTTTGACGCTAAAACTTCTAGAGATTTTTTTAAGTCATGAGTAAATGTTGTTGAAAATGTTTCATTTTTATAATACTCATCATATCTAGGTGAAGTCTTATTCCCAAAAGATACTAATACATTAAACTTCTCTTGCATTAATATAGGAGATGTTACTTTTAATCTTTTAGCATAAGAAGATTTTTCATCTAAAATATTATGTATTTGTCCAAATCCAGTTTCTAAAGACATAACTACTTTTTCTCTATATGGATCAATAGGAGGATTTGTAACTTGCGCAAATTTTTGTTTAAAAAAGTCAGTAAAATTTCTATTTACTTTTGAAAAACAGGCTAATGGTGTATCATCACCCATAGATCCAACTGGTTCTTTTCCATCTTTACTCATAGGCTCAATCATTTGATCTAAAGCTTCATAAGTAATATTATAATATTTTTGTCTTTGATCTAAATCACAGAAGATATAATCTTCAGTATCTATAAATGATTCATCTATATACTCTTGTAAGTATTCCATATCATCATTTAACCACTTAGAATAATTTTGAGATGATTTTAAATAATCATTAATATCATCTTCTTTTAATACTTTTCCATGTTTTAAATCAAGAGCTATCATTTCACCTGATTTAAGTCTTCCACGCTCAAGTATATCTTCTTCATTTAAAGATACTGTTCCATACTCAGAAGTAATATATAATTTATGATTCTTAGTAATTACATACTTAGAAGGTCTTAAACCATTTCTATCAATTAAACAGGCAATATATCTTCCATCTGTTAAAGATAAAGCAGCAGGACCATCCCACGCTTCCATGGCAGTTGAAGTATATTCATAATAAGATCTAAGTTCTGAATCCATATGTGGTGCATTTTGCCAAGGAGCAGGAACTAAAGATCTTGCTGCTTTAAAGAAATCAACACCATTAATTAGTAAAAATTCAAACATATTATCTAAAGAAGCAGAATCAGATCCACCTATTTGCAGAATTGGAAATAATCTATCAAGTTCTTCTTGAGAGAATACTTCTGATTTAATTCTTTCTGATTTAATTACTACATTAATTCTATTAGCTTCTACTGAGTTAATCTCACCATTATGAGCAATAGTTCTAAAAGGTTGAGCTAACCTCCATTGTGGAAGAGTATTTGTTGAAAATCTTTGATGAAATAGTGAAAATGTTATTTTAAAATCTTCATCAGATAAATCATTATAAAAAAGTTTGATATGCGTAGGCATTACAAGACCTTTGTATGAAATAACTTTTGATGAAAATGATGAAATATAAAATTCTTTTTGATCAATTAGTTCATGCTCACACTCTTTACGTGTTAAATATAACATAGCATCAAATCGTTTTGAAGACATTAAAGAATTAGCTCTTACAAATACTTGTATTATATTTGGTAATGACTCTAAAGCTTGTGCTCCTAAAGCATCTTTATTTAATGGAACTTCTCTTATATAAATAGTTTTTAAATCATTTTTTTCACAAAACTGTTTAAAAATTTCAATATCTTCTAAATCTTTAGTAAAGATCATAGCAATACCATAAGTCTCAGGTAGTTCAACACCTTCTTCATTTGTTACTTTTCTCATAAACTGATCAGGAATAGACATTAATAAACCTGAACCATCACCTGTTTTTCCATCTGCTGCAACAGCTCCTCTGTGCATCATTCTTTCAAGTGATTCTATAGCATCTTCTAAATTTCTATGACTTGGTCTGTTCTTTAAATCAGCAACTAGTCCGAACCCACAGTTATCTTTAAAAGAAGTAAGCAAATCTAAATTACTAGCCATTTTTATCCTTTTCTATACTTATTTACTTTCTACCTTAAGTGTATAAAAGATAACTAAAGAAAGATTAAATATGGGTTAAAATGTATAAATTGTGTAATCTACTACACTTTTAAGCAACTATAATATACATTTTACCCCTATTTTTAGGACTTTTATGTAAATTTATAATATTTAATGAAAATTATAGTACTACTTTTAGGACTACTAGATAAAGTACTTATTTTAATATAATATATGATTATTCTCTATATATTCTGATTATAATATTAAGTTAATATATTAGTAAATAATAATAAGTTTCAGATACATAATAGATACATAAGATTTTATTATACTTATTTAACAAAAATAAGAGGAGTTAATATGAAGAAAATACTTACAGGTTTAGTTTCAAGTGTTGCACTTGCGTCAGTTTTATTTACAGGTTGCGGTGATAAAAAAGCAAGTGATGATAAAACAATGGAACAAGAAGTTAAAAAAACTTATGTTTTAAAATTCTCGCATGTTGTATCGGCTAATACTCCAAAAGGTAAAGCAGCTGTTTATTTTGAGAAAAGATTAGAAGAATTAACAAATAATCAAATTGATGTTCAAATCTATCCTTCTTCTCAGTTATATAAAGATAATGCTGTATTAAAAGCTATTAAATTAAATTCAGTTCAAATGGCAGCTCCAAGTTTCTCAAAATTTGGAAAAATTGTGCCTCAACTAGCTTTATTTGATTTACCATTTTTATTTAAAGATATAGATCAATTACATAGAGTTCAAGATGGTATTGTTGGTGAAAAACTTAAAAAATTAGTATCTGACAAAGGTTATATTGCTTTAAACTTCTGGGATAATCATTTTAAACAATTATCATCAGCTAAAAAAGCTTTAATTGTTCCTGCTGATGCAAAAGGACAAAAATTTAGAATTATGTCTTCAAAAGTACTAGAAGCACAATTTCATGCACTTGATGCTAATCCTCAAATGATGCCTTTTTCTGAAGTATATTCAGGATTACAACAAGGTGTAATTGATGGTCAAGAAAATACAATTTCAAATATCTATACTAAAAAGTTTTATGAAGTTCAAAAATACTTAACTATTACTAATCATGGTTACTTAGGTTATTTAGTAGTGATGAGTGATAAATTCTGGAATTCTTTACCTGCTGATTTACAAGCACATGTAACAACTGCTATGAATGATGCAACTAAAAAAGAGCGAGAATATGCAGAAGAATTAAATAATTCTCAATTAAAAGAATTACAAGCATATGCTCAAAAAACAGGTAAATTAGAAATCTTTACTTTAACACAAGATCAAAAAGATGCATGGAAATCAGCTGTAAGTAAAATTTATCCTGAATTTTATGATACTTCTGTAATTGGCGAAGAGCTTATAAAAGCAGCCTTAAATACGAAATAGTTATGTTTAGAATTATAAGTAAAATAATTGGTCATATTAACCAAAAAATAGCAGCCTTCGGAATTTCCGCAGGTGTTGCAGTTGCTTTCACAAATGTTGTTGCGAGATATGCTTTTGATGCCTCATTAGTATGGGCAACTGAACTTACAATCTTTTTATTCTTATGGTCTGTATTCTTTGGAGCAGCATACTGTTTTAAAAAAGATGCACATATTGCAGTAACAGTAGTTTTAGATATTGTTCCTTCAAGAGTTGCAAAAATCATGTTACTAGTTTCACATTTAATCACATTTATATTTTTATGTGCAATTTCATATTACGGTTATCACTATATGTTATTAGTAAATGACCTTGGTGAGAAATCTATTGACTTATGGAACTTACCTATGGAATATGTATATTCAGTTATTCCTATTTCTTTTGCTTTTGGAGCATATAGAGTTGCTGAGAGAATTCATGAGATTTTAACAACTCCACATGATAAGATTTTAAAAGAGAGTGAAGCTTCAATGGTTTTAGCAGAATTAGGTGTTAAAGCTAATGATAATTCAAATAAAAATGTAAAAGAGTTAAATGATATGGTTAAAGAAGTAGAGAAGAAAACAGGAGGAATGTTATGAGTGTAGCTGTTTTATTTGGTATATTCTTTTTCCTAGTAATTTTAGGAGCACCTATTGCTATTTGTTTAGGAGCTGCTACATTTACAACATTAATGTTATTTACAGATATCTCTCCTATTGAGATTTCAGGACTTATGTTTGATAAAATTGAACATTATTCACTAATGGCAATTCCTATGTTTATTTTAGCTGGGAATCTACTTTCAAAAGGAAGTGCAGCTCAAAGAATTATTGAATTTGCAAAATCTATTGTAGGACACTTACCAGGTGGACTTCCAATATCTGCTATTTTTGCATCTATTATATTTGCAGCAGTATCAGGTTCATCACCTGCAACAGTTGTAGCAATTGGATCAATTATGTTTGGGGCAATTATACAAGCTGGATATCCAAAAAAATATGCAGTTGGAACTATTGCAACAGCTGGTTCTTTAGGTATTTTAATTCCACCTTCAATTGTTTTAATTGTATATGGTGTTACAGCTGAAGTTTCAATTGGAAGACTTTTCATGGCAGGAGTTGTTCCTGGTATTATGTTAGGTATTATGATGATGGTTGTTACTTATATTGGAGCTGTTAGATTAGGTTTTAAAAGAAGTGAACCAGAATCTTGGAAAGTAAGATTCCAGAAGATGAAAGATGCTTCTTGGGGACTTATGACAATTGTAATTGTTATTGGTGGTATTTATGGTGGTATTTTCACACCAACAGAAGCAGCAGCAGTAGCAGCTGTATGGGCATTTGTTATTGCAGTATTTGTATATAAAGATATTAATCTTAGAGAATTTTATTCAGTATCTTTAGATTCTGCAAAAACTACAGCTATGATTATGTTTATTATTGCAAATGCTATGTTATTTGCACATTTTCTTACAATTGAGAATATTCCACAAGGAATTACAGAAGCATTAATTGAAGCAAATGTTGATAAGTATATGTTCTTATTATTTGTAAATATTTTACTAATAGTAGCTGGATCATTTATGGAACCATCTGCAATTATTATGATTATGGTACCTTTATTACTTCCAGTTGCAATAGCACTTGGAATTGATCCAATTCACTTTGGTATTGTAATTACAATTAATATGGAATTAGGAATGGTATCTCCTCCTGTAGGACTTAACTTATTTGTAACTTCTGGATTAACAGGAATGTCAATCAAAGATGTTATTATTGCTGCTTTCCCTTGGACTATGACAATATTTGTAGGACTAATACTTGTTACGTATATTCCTGCTATTGCATTATGGCTTCCAAATTTAATGTTTGGGTAAAAAGCAAACTAGATATATAATATGCTAGGAGTTAATCTTCTAGCATATTCTTAATTCCCTTAAACTCTAAGATAATTTAACTTACAATAATTTTATCAATAAATAAATATTTAGCTAATATATTTTACTATTATCTCTACATCTACGTATTCTCACTCAAATAATAATCCCGTATTTAAATTTCATATCTCCATCCTTTTATAAGTTATATATTTTATAAAAAAGTGCAAGATTAATCAATATACTTTTTTTAAGGAAGGAATCATAGAAAAGAAGGAGAAGTATCTTTTATTACTATTTAAATAAATACTATAATTATGAGATTAGGAATTAAAGAATAAATGAAAGAGGACAAGAGTACATAAAACCATTACTTAGGTCTCCGTTAGGGCTTGCTTGCGATCCTCTTTCTCGACAGCCTTCTAGCATGTCAAAAAAGAGTTTGATATACCATCAACTATCTTTTAAAATTATAATGATTTAATAATTAACAAGAGATAATAAATAACTTTTAGAATTATAATCTTATTTGTTTGTAATATATTGAATAATTTTAGGAGCAGTGCCTATTTTTTTAAAATCTTTAATATATTTTTTTCTTTTACTTTCATATGTAACTTTGTAATCTCCTGTATAACATGTAAATATACTTGCATCAGAACTTATATCTGTTTTTACACAAGCTTTTAAAATCATTTTATTTGCAAAAATAGATGTTGTCATAAGTAATAGAATTAAAATAGCTTTTTTCATTAGTGTGTCCTTATTTTGATAATCTATTATAACTTCAAAGTACTTAGTTTTAGGAAAATAAAGATTATGATACAATTTCAAATGGAAAATATAATTAATGAAATACTAGGATTTAGTATAGTTACAGCAGTTATTTTAATGCTTGCTTATTATACAAAAAGAAAAGAAGAACAGTTTAGAAAAATGAATAAAGAATTAGAAGAACAGAACAAAATTAACAAAACTAAGAAAAAAGATTAAAATCTTTTTTCTTTAGATATCACAAGAATATTCTTTTTTTAAATAAATAGAAAAAATAGCACCTTCCTTAGTATTTTTAACATCTAATTTACCATTCATGTTTTTTTCAACAATAATTTTACTCATATATAATCCAATACCTGTTCCTTCACTATCACTTTTTGTAGTGAAATATGGATCAAATATTTTTGATTTAGGTTCAACTAGAACACCACCACCATTATCTTCAATATATAAAACAATAAAATCCACTTCATTTTTAACTGTTATTTTAATATAAGGATCTTTTACATTATTTGAAATAAGAACATCTTTTGCATTAGATATAATATTTAATACTACTTGTTCAAATTCATTAAGATAAGTATATATTTTTACTTCTTCTTCAATACTTATTATTAAATCAATTTTATAATTTGTAAGAGTTGATGAAATAATAGTTGAAATAGAAGATAAAGCAGCTAATAAAACAAACTCTTGTTTCTCTTTTCTTGGCATAAAGAAGTTTCTAAAATCATCAATAGTATGAGACATATAATCAATTACTTTTTCTGCTTCTTTGGCTTTTGTATCCATACATTCTGCGTCTAATTTACCCATTAAATGCTTGAACTTAAGTCCCATTAAAATAGATGATAATTCAGATAAAGGTTGTCTCCACTGATGCGCAATATGTGAAATCATTTCACCCATAGAAATAAATCTAGCTTTTTCAACTAAAAACTGTTCTTTATCTCTATTCTTTTCAATTTCAAGTAAAACTCTTTTTTCTAGGGTTTGATTTAAATCCCATAAAGCTTCTGATTTAACTTTTACTTTTTTTCTATAGTTTGAGAAAAACTCATCAATTCTTTCAGATACAAATATTGTAGAAAATATTCCTAAAGATAAAAAGAAAAAGAATAAAAGAACTGTTTGTACTAACTGCACTTTTAGTTTAATGTGTAATTCTCTTTTTTTAGATGCAATATCATTTTCAATATCATCTAAATATACTCCAACACAAATAACCCAGTTCCATTGAGGAAAGTATTTAAAATATGATAGTTTCTGATTAACTTTTCCTGATGCTATTTTTGTATAAGCATATTGAGTATATGATTCACCTTTTTCTCTAATATCTTTTAAAAATGCTTCTCTAAACTTTTTTCCATTTAAATCTTTATAATGTGTAGATAAAACTCTACCTACTAAATCAGATCTATTTGGATTAACTAATAATCTTGCAAAATCTTTTCCACCATTTATATCTAAAATGTCATATACAAAAATATAATTACTCCGACGCTCTTCAAATGTAATATTGTTTAACATTGAAACTGTTTCTTTTTTTAATTCATCTAAAGGTTTTTCAGATATCGTGGCATTATATTTAATAATATCAATAATAATATCAATTTCTTTTTTTAATAATCTTTTTTCTTGTGAATAATATGAATCAATGAATTTTTTCATTTCAACATCAAAATCACTATTAGTATTTTTCACATAAAAATATGTTATTAAACATATCATTGCAGACATAATAAATACAAATAAATAAATTATTGATTTTGATACATTCTTTTCTGTAATAAAGGTCACTTATATCCCTATTTAACTAATTTTCGATATCATAGCATAAATGTTTTTTAAGAAGGTTCATATATGACACAAGACTTAGTAAATAAACTTAAAAGCTTTACTTTACTGTACGCAGAAGATGAAGCAGGTATTCAAAATAACCTAAATGAAATCTTTCAATGTTTATTTAAAGAAATTTATTTAGCTTCAAATGGTGAAGAAGCATTAAAACTTTATCATGAAAAAAAACCTGATTTAATTATAACTGATATTCAAATGCCAAAACTAACTGGAATTGAATTAGTAAAACAAGTAAGAAAAAGAGATAGTAAAACAAGAGTTATTATTACATCTGCTCATACTGATTTAGAATATATGTTAGAAGCTACAGAATTACACTTAGTTAAATATATTGTAAAACCAATTACTGAATCAAAAATCAAAGATGCTTTAGAAAACTTTATTAAAAGTTATGAAGGTTCTAGTATTTATAATATTATTCCATCTTGGTCTTATGATGAAAGCTTATCACTGGTTAAAGGTCCAAGTGAAGAGTATTTATTAACAAAAAAAGAGAATATATTTTTAAAACTATTATTACAAAAAAATAGAATTATAAATTATACTGAAATTGAGAATATTTTATGGGATGAGAATTCTGTTATGACTCAAAATGCTCTAAGATTATTTATAAAAAACTTCAGAAAAAAATTACCTGCTAAGATTTTAAAAAATGTTCAAGGAACAGGATATAAACTCTTAATCTAATACAAATTATGATCTTCATTATTTGTATTTTTCTCCTTTTATTTTCTATTCGATATTTCAGTGGATAATGTGGTTTAGTTTGACGAGTGAAATTAAATTAGAAATATTGAATGGCTACCATTTAGAAGAGCAGCCTGGATATATTTTTATGGTTCATTTGTTTAGGGAAAGTTTCAGAGTGTTTTGTACTATTTTATGTCTTAAAGAGTTACTTCATTACCAAAAACAAATTAAGAATGAATTTTCCGATATTGAACAGATTGATTTAACCTGGTTAAAAATCTTAGTTATTGGTTTTTTAGTGATCAATCTGCAATCAGTTATTGTACCTATTGGCGTTATAACCATTGTAGAATTCCAAGCATTTATTGATTATGCCCTGTTAGGTTTGACGGCTAACTACACTGCACTTTTATTAATCAGCGTGATGATTTTCTTTAGTTTATCGGGTTCTACAGTATTTAAAGGTATTGATAAAAATAAATCTATGAAAGAAATTTTACTTAAAAGATGCTATTATCACTACATTTAAAAATGAAAAAATTACAACAAAAAAAATACAACCAATAAGATGTAAGAATAACTATGAGTATGATAATTGAACCTATATTTAAGAATTTTGTACTGCAAGATATATTTGACAAAAATGGTTTTGTGAAAATTAACCTTTT
>JABSOL010000048.1 GCA_013215985.1 Campylobacteraceae bacterium | reverse complement strand
ATCTTTAGTCAAATTAGATTAAAAAATGAAAAAAATGAAGAAATACTTTCTTTTTTACATGAAAATTCTATGCCTATTGATATTATTAATTATTATAAAGGTTTAGTTTTTAGATCATCTGCTTATATAAAAGAAGTAGATGAAGAATCTATTAGGTTAAAAATAAATAGTTTACAACTTTTAGCTTGTAAGAATGAAAAATTTGCTGTTTTAGATTCTTCTTTAATAGGAGAAAATATTTGTTGTTCTTTACTTGAAGTGTATGATGATAATTATGAAATTCTTTTAAAAAAAGAAAAATTCTTTTATCCAAAATTAAAAATGGATAATGAAGTAACACTAGAGTCTTGTCAAAAAATAAATGGATTTTTTATGCTTAATGAAAATAAAGTACTTTGTAAAATAAACAAAATATCAAAAAAAGAAATATTTATTACTTTTGAAGATAATCACTTTGACATAAAAAAACATGATGAAATAGATTTTTATTTATTTATTAAGAATAAAATTTCTTCTTATGAAAGAGTAGAAAGTATTGTATATAAAATAATTAAAAAAGATAATATAAATAAAATTATTTTATTAATTAAAAAAGATAAAAATATTGAAGAATATATTCAGAAATATATTTTTACAAGGGAAGAAGAATTATTAGAAGAATTTAAAAGAAAGTTTTTATTATAAAAGAAGAAGAAAAATCTTCTTCTTTTTAATTAAGATATAAAACCTAATTTGTTTAAAAATAAAATTGTTATTGCGAAAGGCACAATATATTTAACTAATATATACCAAGCATCAAATACTAATACCGATGTATGTTTTGTGAACTTATCTCGTAAAAGATCTTTATCAACATAAAAACCAATAAATACACAAGTTAATATTGCAGCTAATGGCATCATAATTGATGAAGTAATAAAGTCCATCCAATCAAAAGTATTTTTCCCCGCAAATGTTAATGCAGGGCCAAATTCATCTGACATAGATAATAATGCAATAATTCCAGCAAAATAGAATATTGAACCACATAAAATAGTTGCTTTTTGTCTAGTCATATTATATCTTTCAATAAAGAATAATAATGACGGTTCAATCATAGAAACAGCTGATGTAATACCTGCAAAAACAAGTGCTACAAAAAATGAAATTGCTATAACTTGTCCTAAAATTCCCCAATCAGAGAATACAACAGGAAGTGAAATAAATACTAATCCAGGACCAGCAGCACTTGGTGCTCCTGCTTCAAATAGGAAAGTAAAAATAATAATACCAGCAATTAAAGCTACTAAAGTATCCACAAATGCTACATACATTGATGTTTTAACAAAGTTTGTATCTTTTGGTAAAGACGCAGAATAAGTTATTATTGTACCAACTCCTAATGAAAGTGTAAAAAACGCTTGACCAAGTGCTGCTAACATAGCACTTCCGTTAATTTTACTCCAATCTGGTACAAACATAAATGACATTGCTTGTGAAAATGAATCTAAAGATACTGCATATAAAAATAATCCAAATAAAATTAATGCTAATAAAGGCATTAATATTAAGTTGATTCTTTCAATTCCATCTTTAATACCTTTTAAAACAATAAAAATTACAGTTCCTGCAACTATTGTATGATAAAAAATCTGTGTAGATATATCCTTTGTTAAAGCTCCAAATGTAGCTCCTGCAACAGAAGCTTCAGTTGGAAGTCCTTGAAATGATGTAAATACATAATTTAAAATCCATCCTAATACAACTGAGTAAAAAGATAAAATAATTAGACCTGCAAAAATTACAAAACCAGCAAACTTCCATTTAGGATTTTTTGACTTTGATATTCTTACAAATGAAGTAGAAACATCAGATTCACCGTGTTGTCCTATAATAGATTCTGCAATAAATACAGATAATCCAATAAATAAAATTGCAAGTAAGTACACAATTACAAATGCACCCCCTCCAAATTCTCCTGTAATATATGGAAACTTCCATATATTTCCTAAACCTACAGCTGAACCAGCAGCTGCAAGAATAAAACCAATCCTCGAAAATTTATTCAATTCTTTCTCCTTTTAAATAAACTAATAATTATCTGTTTTTAGAACCTTGTCTAAAGTATATTTTAGATCTTCATCTAAATCCATATTTTTTTTCATCCAGTTTAAATATGAAGCATCTTCTTGTGCAACTTGTGCTATTTCTTTACCCTTATGTTTTCCAAATTTAAAAGTTTTAATTAATACAGGTGTTTGTGTTAAATAAACTAATCTTTCAATTGGATTATAATCAGGGTACATTTCTCTACATTTATTTATTAGTTTTGATAAAAATAGTTTCATAACTAAAACATCACCTAAAGCATCATGAGCTTTAATTGTAATATTTAGTTTAGCTGCTTCTTCTTTTTCAGTTTTATATAAATCTAGTGCATATCTTATATATTGTAATCTATGATAAGGCATATCTGGATATAAATGTTTTGCACATCTTAAAGTATCTATTAACTGTAAGTTATTTACAAAACCTTCTTTTTGAATCATCCCTAAATCAAATTTAATATTATGAGCAATTAAATAATTCTCATTTATATTAATTTCTTGAAGAGTTTTATAAAAACTAGTATCAACAGCTTTAGGTTTCCCTTCTAACATATCAGGTGTTAAATTATGAACTTCCATAGCTTCTAATTTAATTTCAACGTCAGTTGAACATAACTCATCAAATACTTCTAAAGAAGAGTCTTGATTTATAATCATTGCACCAAATTGAATAATCTTGTCATCATCTTGATTACCTGTTGTTTCTGTATCAAATAAAATATATTTAGCCATTGTTTTTCCTTATATAATTAACATACCATCACCATAAGAGAAAAATCTATATTTCTCTTTTACAGCAATATCGTAAATTTCTAATGTTTTTTCTAATCCTACAAAAGATGCAATAAGCATAATTAATGTAGATTTTGGAAGATGAAAATTTGTTAATAAATGATCAACTTTAATAGGTTTATTAGATGTATTTAAAAATAAATCACATTCACCTTGAATCATATTTGTTCTTGCATAATACTCAATTGTTCTAGTAACCGTTGTACCAACTGCTAAAACTTTTGAAGCCTTATCAATTCCTAATTTTGCATCAATTCCAATTTCAAAGTATTCACTATGCATTGGATGATCTAATATATCTTCAGCATCAACAGGTTTAAATGTTCCTGCTCCTACATGAAGAGTTAAATAATTAACTTTATATTTATTAGTCATTTTCTCTAATAGCTCTTCTGTGAAATGTAAAGATGCTGTTGGCGCTGCAACTGCTCCATAATTTTTTGCAAAAAGTGTTTGATAATCTTGATTATCTTTTTCAACATCTTCTCTATTCATATAATGAGGCAAGGGTAGGTGACCAATATCATTTAAAATATTTATTACTGTAATAAAATCTAAAGTCTTAGAATTTTGGTAAAACTTAACAAGTCTAGTTCCATCTTCATTTAACTCTAGAACTTCAACTTCTAAATCTTTGTCAAAATACAATCTTGAACCTGGATTTACTTTACCTTTTATCATTACTAAAAATCTATCCATAAATACGTGTTTATTAAATAATAATTCTGTTTTTCCACCAGTATCTTTTTTTCCATAGATTCTAGCTTTTATAACTTTTGTATCATTTAAAAATATTGATAAATCATCAGGTAAAAAGTCCATTAGATGTTCATATGTACTATGAGTAATAGTATTATCTGCTCTGTTATATACAAGCAATTTTGCTTTATCTGCTGGATATAAAGGTTTTGTAGCTATTTGTTCTTGTGGTAAAGAATAATCGTAACTATCTGTTTTTAAGGGATCTAGTATTTTATTCATCGTCATCTAATTCTTTATCTGCTGGATTAAATATTTTTGCTATATAAATAGATACACCATAAAGTATAATTAATGGGCCTGCCATTAAAAATTGTGTTAAAACATCGGGCGGAGTTAAAAGTGCTGAAAATATGAAAATTAATACAACTGCATATTTAAAAAAATCTTTTAATTGTCTATCATCAACAAGTCCAATATTTGCTAAAAAGAAAGTAATTACTGGTAATTCAAATGATACTCCAAAACCAAATAATAGTTTTGTAAAAAATCCTACATATTTACCAATACTTGGCAAGACTGTAACTACTGCTGAACCAAATGATACTAAAAACTCAAATCCAAAAGGTACAACAACATAATAAGCAAAAGAAGAACCTGCTAAAAACATTAGAGTTGCAAAAAATACAAAAGGAAAAACTAGTTTTTTCTCATGTTCATATAATCCAGGAGCCATAAACTTCCAAAACTGCCAAAATATAATAGGTAATGAAAGAATAAATCCTCCAAAAAATGATACTTTTAAGGCAGTAAAAAATGTTTCTTGAATTTCAACTGCAACCATTTGTGAGTTTGCAGGTAAAACAGCCTTAATTGGCGACATCATCCATTCTAAAATAGGTTCATAAAAATTAAAACATACAAAAAACATTACAATTAATGTTCCAACAATAATCATTAATCTTTTTCTCAGTTCTGCAATATGAGGTTTAATTTCTTCAAACATTAATTATTATCCCCACTTGTATTTACTTTAAATTTATTAGCAGCAGTAGAATTAGTATTTGTAACTACTTCATTTTCAACTTTTTTACTTGTTTCTATTTTTTCTGTTTTCACAGCTTTTTTTTCTTTTTTAATAGTATTAGAACTTAAATCATCTTCATCATCTAATATTCCAGATAAACTATTTATATTCATAGATGATGTTGTATCTTCTATTTGAGCTTTGAATTTATTAGCTTCTGCTCTCATTTCAGATATATTTAATTCATTATCAATTGTAGATTTTGCATCATCTAATCCACTTTTTATTTTCTTGAAAAATTTAGCAATATCAACCATTGCTGTTGGTAATTTTTCAGGACCTAAAGCAATAATAGCAATAACAGCTATTAAAAGTATTTCCATAAAACCCATTCCGAACATGTAGACTCCATTTTTTCTAACTTTGGCTCAGATTTTACCTAAGTTTAGATAAAATTAAACAAAAATTTAGGGGTAAGTGTGAAAATATTAGTTTTATTAATTGTGGGCTTTATTTTATATCTAATTGCAAGGTCATATAAAACAGAAAAATATGTAAATATTAACTTTGATATTAAAGATAGATTCGATGGAGATCTAATGCACCACGAAGCTGGACTACTTGTTGCATTAATGTCAAAAGTTGCAAAAGCAGATGGAAAAGTAAGTGAATTAGAAGCAGAAGTTCTTAAACATACTTTTTCAGATATCTCTGCTCATTTTGAAAATAGTGAAGAAATAAGAGAAAAATTAAAAGAAATTTATACAAATGAAAAAGAATCTTTTGATAATACAATTGTAATTGCTCAAAAATTATATAAATTAACATCAAATTCTTATGAAAAAAGAATGCAAGTTTTAGAGTATTTAGTAAATTTAGCATTTATTGATCAAGACTTCTCTAAAGCAGAACAAATGATTATTGAAGATATTGCACAAGCTTTACATATATCTTCTAATGATTATAATAATATAATAAATAAATTTAAAAGTTTTTATGCAAATGTAGCTGCATCATCAAAAACTACTTTAGAAGATGCATATAAAGTATTAGGTGCTAATTCAAGTGATGATGATAAAACTATTAAATTAGCTTATAGATCTTTAGTGCGAAAACATCACCCAGATATTATCTCAGGGCAGGGTGCTGCTCAAAACATTATAGATGAAGCTACAAAAAAACTTCAAGAAATAAACGAAGCATATGAAATGATTAAAAAATCAAGAAAATAACAAGGATATAATTTGGCTAAAAATTTTCCACACTCTTTCATTGTATGTGAGTGTAAACATGTTTCTTTAGGTGAGCTTTTATACGCTGTTAAAGAAAAAAATGCTAAAACTCTAAAAGATTTTGTTTTTTTCACCGATGCAGGAAGTGCATGTAAATATTGTACGTGTGCAGACAATGATAAGGGTGAGAAAAAAATGGACTTATATTTAAGTCAAATCCTAGATAAATTTAATAAGTGAATATATGAATGAAATAAAAAATACTTTAATAGAAGATATTAAAGACTTAATAAAAACAAATAAAGATGAAGTAATTGAAATTAATCCAAAATTTTTAGATTTTTTCACAAAAGAAGAGTTAGAAAGCATTCGAGATGACTTAGTTAACAAGAAATTAAGACAAAAAGAAAGTAATTCGTTATTTTTAGACGAAATTTATGAAAAAACAAAAAAAGATCAGATATAATAATTTTAATGAGGATTAAAAATGGTATGGGATAAAATAAAAAAAGAATTACTATCTTTTTTAAAAGACGAAGTTACTAAAACTGGCTTAAAAAATGTAACTGTTGGAATATCTGGTGGTTTAGATTCAGCAGTTGTAGCAGTTTTATGTAAAGAAGCTTTTGGAGATAATATGACAGGTGTTTTAATGCCTTCACAATTCTCTTGCGATTCTTCTTTAGATGATGCTTTTGAACTTTGTAAAAAGTTTGATATTGCTTATGAAGTTGTAGAAATTGCTCCAATGGTTCAAGCTTATATTAAAAATATGGATGAGGACAAACTAAGAATTGGGAATTATTCTGCAAGAATGAGAATGTCAGTTTTATATGATATTTCTGCAAGAGATAATTCTTTAGTTATTGGAACTTCTAATAAAAGTGAAATTTTATTAGGATATGGAACTATTTATGGTGATATCGCTTGTGCTATTAACCCAATAGGGGAAATGTATAAAAGTGATGAATTTGAATTTGCTAAGTTTTTAAACGTAACTCCTGCAATAATAAATAAAAAACCAAGTGCTGATCTTTGGGAAGGCCAAAGTGATGAAGATGATTTAGGTTATTCATATAAAGAAATGGATACTGTATTAAAAGAACTTGTAGATAATAATAAAAGTGATGAAGAATTATTTTCTTTAGGTTTTGAAGAAGAATTAGTAAGTATGCTTAAATATAGAATTAAAGCTAATGCATTTAAGGGAAAACTTCCTGTAATTGCGCAAATAAAAGGAAACTAATATGAAAGAAATTGCATTTTATAAGACTACTGTTGATCATGAAGAATTAAAACAATTAGCTTCTGCTTTAGAAATTACTAAAGAATCTTCAAAAGTTGAACAATTTGAAGAAAGTATGGCTAAATTTGTTGGTGTTAAATATGCAGTTGCTACGTGTAATGCTACTGCTGCTATCCATTTAGCACTATCTTCTATTAAACTAAAAAGAGGAGATAAGATTTTAATGTCTGTTAACTCTTTTGTAAATGTTCCTGAAGTAGTTAGACATTTTGATGCAGAACCTCTTTTTATTGATATTGATAGCGATAATATGAATATTGATTTAAAAAAGTTTGAAAAAGCTTTAGAAGATAATAAGTCTAAAAAACTAAGAGGTGCTATTATTTCTTTTGTTGCAGGACAAACTCCTGATTTAGATAAATTATATGATATTTGTAAAAGATATAATATTATTTTAATAGAAGATGCTACTTCTGCTTTAGGTGTTACTTATAAAGGTGAAACTATTGGTTCTTTAAAAGCTGATATGACAATTTTTTCAACTAACCCATCTAATGGAAAACATGCTGTTTCAAGATCTGGTATTTTAGTTACAAATAATGAAGAAATTGCTACAAGAGCTAAATTATTAAGAACTCACGCATTAACTACTACTTATGATGATTTTGGAAACTTAGATTATATTTATGATATTGTTGATATTGGACATAAATATGATATGAGCGAATTGGATGCAGCCTTTTCACTAGTTCAATTACAAAAAACTAACAAGTTTATTAAAAGAAGAAAAGAAATTGCAAAAATTTATGAAACTAGACTAGAAGGTGTTAAACACATTACAACTCCTTCTTACACTGAAGAACATATTTTTACTCAGTATATTATTAAAGTTTCTAGAAATAGAGATTCATTTGCTAGAGCTTTAAAAGAAAAAGGTATTGCTACAGGATTAAATTATATTCCTTTACATCTTTTATCTTATTATAAAAATAAATATTCAATTAAAATTACAACATATGGTACAGCATTAACATCTTACCAACAAATTTTATCTATTCCTATGTATCCAGGTTTAACAGATGAAGAGGTTAATTATATTTGTGATGAAATCATTGATATAGCCGCTTCTTGGATTTAATTTGTCTCAAAAACTAATATTATGGGTAGAAGATTATCTTTTCTACCCTAATGCTTTTCAAAAACTTATCTCTTTTTTACTACTTCCATTAACTTTTATTTATTTATTAATTATTTCATTTAAAAAAATGGGTGTTAAAAAAATTGATTTTGGAATACCTGTTATTTCTATTGGTAATTTAATAGTAGGTGGAAGTGGTAAAACACCTTTTGTAATTGAACTTACAAAAGATAGAGAGAATATTGCTATTGTCTTAAGAGGATATGGTAGAGCTTCTAAAGGTCTTTATATTATTTCAAATAAAGGAAATATTTTAGAAGATATTTCTATTTCTGGTGATGAAGCCATGTTATTAGCTAACAAACTTCCAAATGCAACAATTATTGTATCTGAGAATAGAAAAGAAGCTATAGTAAAAGCAAAAGAATTAGGCTGTGAGATAGTTTTTTTAGATGACGGTTTCTCAAAATATGATATTAAAAAGTTTGATATTTTATTAAAACCAAAAAAAGAACCAGAAAATATATTCTGTTTACCTAGTGGTGGATATAGAGAACCTAAAATGATGTATTCTTATGCTGATTTAATTTTGCAAGAAGGAATTGATTTTGAGAGAATTGTATCTTATAAATTAAGAGGAGAAGTTGTATCTTCTTTACCTTTAAAACTAGTATTATTAACAGCAATCTCAAAACCAAAAAGATTATTAGACTTTTTACCTGAGTCTACTGTTTTAGAAGCTTTCGAAGATCATCATACTTTTACTAGAAGTGAAATAGATGAGATCTTAGAAAGATATAAAGACTACAAAATTATTACTACTTCAAAAGATTTAGTAAAATTAGAACAATTTAATATTAAAGATATTTATTTAATGGATCTTTCTTTAAATATAAAAAAAGATATATCTTCAATTAATGAGTATATAAATTCTTAGTAAAAACTAATAGTTTCTAATGTAAATTTTAAGGATTTAGATTATGGCAATATTAAAATTAGAAGAATTCATATACTTTCACTCTCTTTGAGAAAAACAAATTAAGAGGGTCCTTTTAGAGGTACAGAATCACTATAAAATGAATTCAAAACGTATTATAAGAAATTACAAAGAAGAACTATCTTCATACTTAGGTAATGAGTAGAACTAAATCTCAGAAAACTCAAATTCATGAAATATTTATAAATAATTAAACTCAATTCAAATAAGGTCTTGGAACTAGTAAAAGATTGGTAGAATAAAAGTTAATCGAATTATCTATGGACTCAACTGTTCAATAGATAGCGTAATAAATAATCTAGCTTCTTATATTTGGGGATGAAAGAAGTAAATAGATAATAAGTATTTTGTTTACTATTAATGAAGAGGTGTATTTGATAGTAAACTAGTAAATATTAATTATATGTTCTTAATGAAAGTAGGAACAGAGGTCTTAAGATCTTCTTATCTTTGATATAGATTATTTAAATTTTTTTACGAAGCGATCTAAATCTGAGATACAAAGAACTATAGTCAATAAAAGGGTAGCTCATTGAATTTTGTATAAGATAATTTCCTTGTGATAAAATAACAAATTTTCTCCTCTTTGTATTAAATAAATATTTGGAATAAATTATCTAATTTATTCAATAAATCCTAAAGAATTTTAAAATTCAACAATTAAAAGCAAGACAAAATCAAAAGTTTCCTTTCATACTGTCGAAAATCTTTTAAGGTAATGTATGTTTTTAAGTGAAATTATGGGAAAATTTACAAAGTAGTTAGATGATAAATGGTGGGTTACATAGATGAGTTTAGACTCTTTATTTTACATCTAAGTAAGTATTAAAAAAATATAAAAGAGTTTATCTTTTATATTTTTTTTAAATTTATTTATTCTTTCCTCTAAATTCTTTTTGATTTACTGTTTCTAGAATTTCTTTAGCTATAAGTGAAGTATTTAATGCTATGTCATGTGTTTTTGAAGCAACAGAAGCATTATTTTGAGTTTGTTGATCAAGCATATTAATTACATTATTAATTTGTTCAATACTTGTTTTTTGTTCTTTCGATGATGAAGATATATCTTTAATAATATCAGACGTTTTTGTAATATTTTCATTTAATAAAGAATATCCTTGAATCATATCATCTGCAATTTTTTTACCATTATTTGTTTTCTCTGTTGCATTTGCAACTAAATCTTTAATCTCTCTTGCGGCTTCGGCTGATCTTGAAGCTAAGTTTCTAACTTCTTGAGCTACTACTGCAAAACCTTTACCAGCTTCTCCTGCAGTTGCTGCTTCAACAGCTGCATTAAGTGATAGAATATTTGTTTGAAATGCAATTTGATCAATAACAGTAATTGCATCAGCAATAGAGTTAGTTTGTTCATTAATCTCATTCATTGCTTTTACAGTTGACGTCGCAAGATTTTGTCCTTCTTTAATAGAAGCAGATAATTCATTTGAATATGAACTCATAGTATCAATTCTATGTGTATTAGAAATTACAGTTGAAGTTATTTCTTCTAAAGAAGCAGCTGTTTCTTCTAAAGAAGCAGCAGTATCATTTGAAGCTTTATTTAAAATATCAACATTTTCTAATAATACTTTTGAACTATCATCTAAAGCAATACCATTTGATTCATTTTCTTGTAACATTAAGTTAATAATGTCAGATAAATCATTTAATCCCTTAGCTATATTTCCTGTAGGATTTTTAATATTATTTGTAAAGTTTAAATTTGAATAGTTTTGAAGTGATAATAAAATTTCATTAATATCTTTATCTACATTTTTACTTAAAGAATCAATCATTTCATTTAAAATATTTTTTAATTCATTTAATGATTCGTTTTTTGTATTTTCTCGTACTTGGTAATCAAGTTTACCTTCATTAATTCTATTTACAACTTTTTTAACATCATTAATTAAGTCTCTATCTTGATTAAAGTTTGTTTGAACTTCTAACATTTGTTGATCAATAATAGAAGCCATAGAACCAAACTCATCATTTGTATTTATATTTAATTTATGAATAGTTTTTTCTTCGCCACTTAAATATTTAAAGAATGAATATAATCCACTTTCTAAAGTTTTTAATGGTGCTAGAATTTTTATTAATGCAAAATATAATACACATAAGATAAAAATTAATAAAACTATATATAAAACTATGTTAATAATTAATTCATTATTAATATTTTCATAAATACTTTTTTTATCAAGTTCAATAAATAAAAACCAAGATGTAGTTTCTATTTTACTATATGCTAATAGTTTTTCTGTATTGTTATTATTAATAACAGTAGCATGATTATTATTTTTACTTGTATCAATTAGTGTAAATAATTCGTGTTGTTTATTTAATGTATCTTTGTTTTTATGTATTAATGTTTTACCATCTTGAGAAATTAGGTAAGCAAAATCTTTAGTACCTATTTTTACATTTAATATAGTATCAACTACTGTATCTAAAAATATATCAGCAGCAAGTACACCCTTAAATTCATTGTTTAAATAAAATGGAGTAAATACAGTAATTACTAATTTATTTGTTACGCTATCAATATAAGGTTTAGAAATACCAGGTTTTTGAGAGTATTTTGCTTGTTTATACCATGGTCTAACTCTTGGATTATATGAATCTTTTCCAGATATAGTTATTCTTTTACTTGCTCTAATCATTAATCCATTTTTATCATAAGCAGAATAAACAGACATGAATTCACCTGTTTTTTCAGCTAAAATAAGATTATTTATAATATTTTCATAATTATCTTCTTTAGGATCAATATGTTTTGTTATATTGGCAACTGAACTTATTATTGTAAGTTTAGATTGTAAATATGCATTAACAAATTTTGCATTAGATTGAGCTAAGTTATTGATTTTCTCAATAACATTTTGATTTTTATCTTTATAGGCATTGTTCGTTGTGTATATAGCCAATATAAAGAATGAACAGGAGATGCTTAACAATAGTAGTAGAAGCAGTTTTGATTTTATACTCTTAGTTTTCATTTAATTCCTTGTGTAATACATATACTAAATTAATAAAATTATTATTATTTTATAATAAATACAAAAATAACAATTCTAAAGATATTTTGATAATGCGATAATTATTAAAAATTTCATATAATTAATATTATTTTATGAGCTTTGAAATTAAATTATTCTAAAATAAAGTTACTTATATTAAGATAAATTATTCTTGTAATACCTTTTTATATAAATAAAGGTATATTTACTACACAAAAATTCTATTTGTAGCAGATTATTATAAATATAATTTAATTAATATAATTAAAGTAGATAAAAGATTGGGAATTGGGGTGGGAGGTATTTATTAATAAGATATAAAAAGAAATAACTTTTTATATCTTAAGTAGTATAAAATAATAATTTTTTAATTAGCAGTAAGACTTATCATAATATTTTCTTTTCCGTGGAATTCTTTTTCATTTGCGCTTAATACAATACGTTTAGCAATAGCATCTGTTTTATTTGCAATTGTTAATGTTTTACTTGTACTAGAAGCATTTTGCTGTGTTTTTTGATCAAGCATTGTAATTGCATCATTGATTTGTTCTATACCTATTTTTTGTTCTTTACTGGCATTTTCAATATCACTTATAAGAGATATTGTTTTATATATATTTCCATGCAGTTGTTTATATCCTTCAATCATTTTAGAAGAAATCACTTTTCCATCATTCGCTTTTTTAGTAGCATTTTCTACTAAAGTTTTAATTTCTTTTGCAGCTTCTGCTGATCTTGATGCTAAATTTCGTACCTCTTGAGCTACTACTGCGAATCCTTTTCCTGATTCACCAGCAGTTGCTGCTTCTACTGCTGCATTAAGTGATAATATATTAGTTTGAAATGCAATTTGATCAATTACTGTAATTGCCTCATTAATTGAATTAACTTGTGTATCTATTTCATTCATAGATTTAGTAGTTTCTTGTGCAAATTCTTCGCCTTCTTGTGCTAAAGTATTTAATTCTTTTGCATATTTAGCCATACTTACTACATTGTTAGTATTGTTTATAATATTACTTGTAATCTCTTCTAGAGCGGCTGCTGTTTCTTCTAAAGCTGCTGCTGCTTCATTTGAGTTTTTATTTAAAACATCTACATTATTAATTAATATATTACTACTATTAGTAAGAGTTAAACCATCTGTTTTATTTTCAATTAACATTTCTGTTATAAGTTTTGCTAAGCTATTTAAAGCAGATGAAACTTTGCCATTATCACTTTTTATTTGATCTCTAAAATCTAGTTTTGAAAATTTATTTAATAAATCTAGAATTTCATTTATATCATTTCCAATATTATTATTTAGACTTGACAGCATTTCATTAAAGTTCATTCTTAATTGTTCAAGATTTTTTGAACTTGCTTTGTTTTTTAATTGGTTTTTTAATTTACCATTTTTAACTCTTTGAACTATAGTATCAACTTCATTTAAAAACTTAGCATCATCGTCCATAAGATCTTGAACTTTTAAGATATTTTGATTTATAGTTTTTGACATCTTTCCAAATTCATCATTTGAATTATTTGTTAAAAGTTTAATGTTTTTTTTATCTTTATTTAAATATGCAAAAAAATCATCTAAACCTTCTTTTAAATTGTTTATTGAATTTTTCATTAGTTTTACTATTGAAACAGCAAATAACATAGAAATAAATATTGTAAGAGCTGAAATAATTTCAATACTTAAAAGAGCTGCTTTTTCATCTTTTTCTGCTAACTGAGTTGAGTGCAGAAGTAATTTATTTATTTCAGTCATTAGTATTTGAATATTTTTATCCATTAAATCTAATTCATTATGTAAAACTTCAATTTCATGATCAATATTTGCTAAATTAGAAGATTCTAAATTATGTTCAAATATTTTTAAATCATGTTTATATTCTTTTTGTTCTTTTTCTAATACTTTTAATTCTTTATAAAAGTTTATATATATATTCTTAGTTTTTGGATCAGTATTATGCTCAATTGCTTCTTTAACAAGTTGTTCTGTTTTTTCTAATACATGATCAGTTTCTTTTTCAATTATTGATATCTTTTCTTTTATATCTTTGAATTTTTGACTATGTACATTTTTACTTTCAATAATTAATTGATATGTTAGAATTTCTTCTTTTAAAATATCTTTTTCTAATTCCGTTACAAGTGTATTGATGGGTATTTGATATTGAGAGATTTCTTCAATTTCAGAACCTATTTTTGTTAGACCAAAATAAGAAGTAGATGAGATTATTATCATTCCTAGTATAGCGGTAGAAATAAGAATAATAATTTTAGTGGTTAAATTACTGTTTTTATACATATTAATTCCTTGTTGATTATATTGTTAGTATAATAATCTTATTAATATAAAATTTAGATAAAAATAATAAATTATTATCATTATTTTAAAATAATATATAAAATAGTGAATATCATCTAATCAAAACCTTAATATAGTATTTTTTAAATAATTACTAATATTATTTATATAAACATATTGGAAATTTTGTTTTATTATTAAATAATTAGATAAAATACAAATAAATATTATTTAAATATAAGGAAGAGTTCATGTCATATTTTGTTTATATTCTGGAATGTAGTGATGGAAGTTTATATACAGGAATTACAAAAGATATAAATAAACGTTTAGATGAGCACAATTATAAAGATAAAGGTGCAAAATACACAAAAGCTAGACGTCCTGTAAAACTTTTATATCAAGAATCTCAAAGTAATAGAAGTACTGCCTCAAAACGTGAATATGAAATCAAGAAATTTACAAGAGTAAAAAAACTTAAATTAATAAAAGAATCTGATTCTTTAAATATTTAAAATAATTATAAATAGTATCAATTTCTTTTTTATTAAGAATAGTAGAATCTTATTAAGCTATACTGTCATTATAATTAATATAAAGGAGTCATCATGGCAAAAGGTCAAAACGCAAAAAAAGTTGTTAAAACTGCTGGAACTAAGTCTTTAAAAGAAAAAAGAGCTGATAAAAAAGCAAAAAAAGAATCTAAGTAATTTTATACAAATACATACTTAGTAGTGTATTTAACGAATATGTTAAATATACTGCTATATATTTATCAAACTCCTTCTTCTAGTAATCATATTCTTTCCCCTTATAAAAAATATCTTATTCTTTTTACCTCATATTTCACTGATTTTAATTAAATATTTGTTACTATTCCCATTATATAAGGAATCTTAATGAAAAAAATAATTGATGTAGTTGGCGCTATAATTGAAAATGATAAAAATGAAATATTGTGTGCTTTACGTTCTACTAAAATGTCTTTATCAAACATGTGGGAATTTCCAGGTGGTAAAATTGAAGAAAATGAAACTATTCAAGATACAATTGAGATAGAAATACTAGAAGAATTAGATTGTTTTATAAAAGCAGATGATAATATATTTGATGTATGCGTATATGAGTATGAAAAGTTTATTGTGAATTTAACAACAATTCATTGTACTATTGTAAAAGGTAGTCCAAAAGCTTTAGAACATGCTAAATTAATTTGGTTAAACAAAGAGAATTTATTATCTCTTAACTGGGCACCAGCTGATATTCCAGCAGTAAATAAACTAATGTCAAAATAACAACAAAGCTAGAAGCTTTTGTTGTTACATTCTTTCCTATTCAAAAACATTTACGTTTCTATTTTTAGTATCAAAACAAATTCCAATAATATAAACTTCAGAATCACTTGATAAATATTTTCATAATATCTTTTATTTTAGATAGGGTAGTTGAAGAGTTAATTTTAAATTCAAAAATATAAATTTTATAATTAAATTTAATTGTTAAGTCAATTCTTTCTTCATTTGTAAGATCTTCTGTTATTATTTCTAATTCAAGTGCTGAAAAATATGAATTAGAACAGAAGCATAAAAACCTTCATAGTTTAGAATTTCAGACTTTGTGAAATTATTATAATCAATTAATTCAAATAATCTTTTTATTGTTTCTTCAAGAGTATTTAAATTTGACTCTTTTAAAATATTAAATAAAGAGTCTGAAATATTGAATTTTTCATTATTATCAATA
>JABSOL010000003.1 GCA_013215985.1 Campylobacteraceae bacterium | reverse complement strand
ATTTAAATTTAAGAACTCATAAATCTTTTCTTTATCTTTATTTTTTAAAAAAACATAAGTTAGGTCTTTATAAATTTCGGAAATCTAATTTGCCCTAAGTCTTATTCTTTGAATTTGTTTTTCACTTAAATTATTTGATTCACAAGACATTAAAATTGCAGTTATTGGAGTATTTAACTCATGGGTAGTATCTTTTATAAAATTATCTAATCTTATTCTTTCTTCTTTAATAGGTTGAACAAATAATCTTGACAAGTAAAAACCAATTAATGTAATAATAGAATAAAATAGTAAACAAAAAATAATTATATCTATTTCAAGTTATTTTACCTTTTTATAAAATAAGTTTTCTTCAATAACAATATAAAATACACCTAAATGACCTAACGCTGAGTCATCAATTAAAATATACTTATTATCTTTCTCATAAATATGTTGATCAAATTCATTTATATGATCTAAGTTGCCAATAATCTTTTTTTTATCAATAGAATATAAAGAAATAGAATAATCAAGGTCACTAATTAATGTTTTTATATCTATTTTTTTATTTAGCATATGTGAATAAGTTATTTTAGAAGATATAAAAGAAGATTTATTATGCATTTGAGATTTTAGTAAATTAAAATATGAATCTTTTTCACTTTTGTAATATAATAAAGAAAGTAATAACATTAATATTAAAGAAGACCCTAAATAAAAGCCTAAAAATCTAAATAATGTTTTTTTCTCACTTTTAGTTAAATTTATAACCTACTCCTCTTATATTGATAACATGTTCTTGCCCTAAAATCTTTCTTATATTCTTAATATAAGTTCTAATAGTCGGAGCAGAGGGGGAATCTTCATACGACCAAACGTTTAGTGATAATTCATCTACACTTACTATTTTATTTTTATTATTAATTAAATATTCAAGAACTTCCGACTCTTTTTGAGATATTTTCAATTCTTCTTCATTCTTTATTATAAGTAGATTCTTTTTATCAAAAAATAAATTATTTGATAATTCTAAATTTTTGTTCTGGGCTATTTTAAATATTCTTTTTATATTATTGATTCTTAAATCAAGTTCTTTTAAATCAAATGGTTTTTTAATATAGTCATCACAACCAGATAAAAATCCTTTTTCAACGTCTTCTACCATATTTAATGATGTTAAAAAAATTGCAGGAGTATAAATTTCTTTTTCTCTTAATTCTTTTAAAAGTTCAAATCCATTAATACCAGGTACATTTACATCTAAAAGAAGTAAATCAAACTTCTTTGAATATAACTCTTCTTCTGCATCAATCCCATTATAAACAGAGACTACATTATGAGAAGATTCAATTAAATGTTCTTCAATAATTTCGTTTAACAATAAATCATCTTCTAATAATAATATATGCATTTCCAATCCTTACAAAAGTATATCATAATGATTTTTAATTATCATTTTACATAAGAATTATTCACTCTGCACATTTCATACACAGAAAACATATATAATATAAAGAATAAAGGATAAAAGATGATGTACTATATGGATATGAATATGACAATATTTCATGGTTTAGCAATGTTCGTTTTTTGGATAATATTCTTTTATATTATCTCTTCAATTTTTAGATCAAATAATAATGTGAATGTTGAATCAGCTTTTGATATATTGAAAAAGAGATTAGCAAGAGGTGAAATTAGCAAAGAACAATTTGATGATTTAAGAAATCATATTAATAAAGGTGAAAGATAATGAAAACAAATTCTTTTATAAAGAAAACTTTATTAATTATATCAATTATATCAACAAGTTCTTATGCCCTTGAATCAAAGAAGATGACTGTATACAAGTCTCCATTCTGTGGTTGTTGTACTGCATGGACAGATATAATGAAGAAAAAAGGTTTTGATATAACAGTTATAAAAACTAATGAAATGAATGATATAAAGAAAAAAGTTGGAGTTAAGTCTAAATTTTCTTCTTGTCATACGGCTATTATTGATGGTTATTTTATTGAAGGACATGTAGATTATTCAGCAATAAAAAAACTATTAAAAGAAAAACCAAAAAATGTTGTAGGAATTGCAGTACCAGGAATGCCTCTAGGTTCTCCAGGAATGGAACAAAACAATATAAAACATAAATATAATGTAATATCAATCAAAAAAGACGGCTCAACAAGTATATATGAAAAACATTAAGTTTATGATCAATAAGAAGATAATAATCATTACATTTATAACTATGCTAATTTATGTTTATAATTCTAATGATAATGAACGCTGGTACAAAAAAGAGAATGTTATAGCTGGTAAAAAGATATATTTAGAAAATTGTATTTCTTGTCATAAGATTAATGCACAAGGCATTAGTAAATGGAAAAAAATAAATAAAAATGGACATTATCCTCCTCCACCTTTAAATGGTTCAGCTCATTCTTGGCATCACTCACTTGTAAGTTTAAAAAATATTATTTCAGATGGTGGAAAATCTTATGATGGACTAATGCCTTCTTTTAAAAATACATTAAATGAAAATGAAATAAAAAATGTAATATCATATTTTCAGAGTTTTTGGAATAATGAAATATATAATTTATGGCAAAAAAATGAAAAATAAGCTGATTTATACTTAGCTTATAGGCCATCTTATTAAATAATTCAATAGTAAAGCTTGTGATTATATAAAAATGCCTTTAGATGTGTTTAAAATGATTTTATGGGGAATTGATTGAAAGTAATAAATATTATTATAAATAGAATAAACTCAAAGCTTTAAAGCTTTAAGTTTTTACTCTAATCTTTACTTTGTTTTTCTTGAGCTTCATTAACTCTTAAAACTCTACCTTCACAATCGTTACCATTTAAAGCATCAATCGCAAGTTTAGCTTCATCAGATATTTCCATCTCTATAAAACCAAAACCTTTTGATCTTCCTGTATCTTTATCTGTAATAACAGTTGAGTTTGTAACTACGCCAAATTTAGCAAAAATTTCTTCTAAATCTTTATCATCCATTCTGTATGATAGGTTTCCAACATAAATGTGCATATTATAGTTCCTTGATAATTATTAAGTTATACTATCCAAAAAACTATAATAAATAGATTAGTTTTATGCTTCTTTGTTGAAATTTACACTAATTGCTTGTTTAAATCTTTTAATAGATTCTTCTAATCCTAGTACCGCTAAAATATCATATACTGAAGGAGCTTGTGTTCCACCTGTTAATGCAATTCTAATTGGTTGAAATAATTGAGGAAACTTTAATTCAAATTCTGCAATAAAAGGTTTAGTTATTGCTTCATAATCACAAGCTAAATGTAAAGTGTCTTTATTCTCTTCTAAAAGTTTCATGTAGTTTTCTAACATTTCAATTGTATTTTCTTTAACAAACTTTTTAGAACCTTTTTTATCATAATCAAGAGGTGTGTCTAAAAGATTATCAATTGACGCTTTAAGTTCAACTAGTGTTTGAGCTCTCTCTTTACATAAATCTAAAATCATTTCTTTTTTATCATGACCTTCTAAAATACAATCAAAGAATTCTAATTCTTTTGATAATCTATCATTAGAAACATTTTTAATATAATGCGAGTTTAACCATAAAAGTTTGTCTTCATTATATGCAGATGCAGATTTATTAATAGTATTAGGATCAAAAAGTTCTAACATCTCATCCATAGAAAAGATTTCTTGATCTCCATTTGACCAACCTAATCTTACTAGAAAGTTTAATAAAGCCTCTGCTAAATATCCTTTTCTTTTATAATCCATAACATCCATAGCACCATCTCTTTTAGATAGTTTTTTTCCAGATGGATTATTAATCATAGGAACATGATAAAATTTAGGAATATTAAAACCTAAAGCATTATAAATTACAATTTGTTTTGGAGTATTAGTTAAGTGATCATCACCTCTAATAACATCAGTCATTTCCATTAAAGCATCATCAATTGCAACAACAAAATTATATGTAGGCATTCCATTAGATCTAGCAATTACAAAATCATCAACTTCAGTTGCAGCAAAATCCATAGAAGATTTAACACCATCTTCAAAAGTAATTCTGCCTTCTTGAGGAGCTTTAATTCTAATAACAGGATCAACACCTTCTGGTATAGTTCCAGTAAAGTCTCTATATCTTCCATCATATCTTGGAGTTTGTTTATTAGCCATTTGCTCTTCTCTTAAAGCATCTAACTCGTCTCTACTCATATAACATTTATAAGCTTTACCTTCATCAAGAAGTTGATTGATATACTTAGTATAAATATCAAGTCTTTTTGATTGGTATTCAACATCACCATCATAAGACATTCCAACCCAATCAAATGCTTCAATGATTGCTTTCATTGCTTCATCATTATTTCTTGCAGTATCTGTATCTTCAATTCTTAATTTAAATAAACCATTATTTTTTTTAGCCCATAAGTAACTATATAATGCAGTTCTTAAACCACCAATATGTAAGTACCCAGTTGGACTTGGTGCAAATCTTGTTGTTATCATCTTATTTATCCTTCTTATTATTACTAATCATAAATCCTATAAATGTTCCTAGAACTACTATTGATATGAATGCTATCATTACATAATCAAGAGTCCCCATTAACATCTTTCTCTTTTAATTGTCCACAAGCAGCAGAAATATCTAAACCTTTTGATTCTCTAATTGTACATAATAAACCTTTGTCAATTAAATAATCTTTAAATTTAGTCATAGTTTCAACACTTGGTCTTTCATAAGTAGTACCAGGATATGGATTAAAATAAATTAAATTTACTTTTGATTTAATACCATTAAGTAATTGAATTAGTTTTTGGGCAGCTTGAATTGAATCATTTTTACCTTTAATTACTAAGTATTCAAACATTACTTTTTTTCTTGCATCAACAGGAAAAGCTTTTACAGCATCTATAATTGATTGAATATTATAAGCTTTATTCATAGGAATAAGTTCGCTTCTTAATTCATCATCAACAGCATGTAAAGAAATTGCTAATTGAATTCCTAAGTTCTCTTCTCCTAATTTAACTATCTTAGAAGATAAACCAGATGTAGATACTGTTTGTCTTCTTCTATTAATTGATAAACCTTCTTCAAGTGAGAATATCTTAACAGCGCTAACAAAGTTCTTATAGTTATCAAGTGGTTCACCCATTCCCATATAAACAATATTAACTGCTTTATTATCTGGAATGTTATTATCTCTTTTTAGATTAACAATTTGAGCTATGTATTCTCCAACAGTTAAGTTTCTTACAAAACCACCTTTTGCAGTTAAACAAAAAGTACAACCAATTTTACAGCCTACTTGAGATGATACACATACAGTATATTTTTCGCTTCTCTCAACTACACCATCTTCATTAATTTTTTTCTTTTTCATTAAAAGTAGAACAGCTTCAACAGTATGTCCATCTCTTAATTTAAAAAGATATTTAATACTTCCATCTGTACTTACTTCTTTTCTAACTACATCCATAATAGCTATATCATAGTTAGCTTTTAAGTTTTCAATCAAATCTTTTGGTAAGTTTTTCATCTCATCAAATGAACTTGCATATTTTTTATATAGCCAGTTATAAATTTGTTTTGCTCTAAAAGCTGGTTTTACTTCTTCTTTTAATTCTTCTAAAGTGTAATCATATATTGATTTCAACATTATCCTTTTTCTATATTATATTAAGTGTATTTTAGCATTTTTTGGAAATATTTTTCTATTTTAGTCTAATTTAAAGAAAGAATTTTAAAATTCATTTAATAGTAAATAAAGTCTTATTTCATATATATTTTAGGAAAAATCAATTTAATGTTTCACGTGAAACATTAAATCATTAAAATATAAAAGTAAAATTATATATAGTTTAAATAAGAAAAGAGATAACAATAAGATTGATATAAAAATTAATTATTTTTAAAAGGCATATAGAATAGATAAAGTTAATAAAGAGTTTAGATCCCTATAAATAGAGTAAATAAATATAAGATAAAGAGATTTAACAGAAATTAATCAAGTTATAAATTGATATTCAATTGTTTCACGTGAAACAATTGAATATTTTTTTAGAAAACTGAAGTCTTATTTAGATTAATTTCTTATCTTCTAAATAAGAGGTAAGTTTACTCATTGCAGTTTTATGATTTTTAATAAAGTCTTTATGCGCATTTTCATTAGTATAATTTGTAACTATAAATATTCCAGCTACTTTAATATTAAATTCATTAGCAACTTTAATCACAGAATAAAATTCCATGTTTTCAATTCCAAAACCAAAGTCTTTAAATGACTTAGAAAGATTTTCATTTATTGAAATATAATTAGAACAATTTACAATAGTATCATTTCTAAATGAATCATTTAAACCCTCACATATATTTTCAATTGGAGTATAAGAATCTTTTGATAAAAAAGATAGTTCAAAGTTAGCTGCCCTTTTTGATTCTAAAATATCAAATATCTTAAAATCACCATATGAACCAGCAGTTCCAATAAATATAATTTCTTCAGGTTTATTTTCTAAACAAATCTTTGTTAAATTAATTGAAGTATCAATTAAACCAATACCAATAGTTTTAGCGAATGAAAAACTTTCAATCTTTCCAGCACATACTATCATTTACAATCCAATACATAATAAGCATTTATATCAATATTTCTACTAAGGTTAGAAGATGGTAATATTTTTTTATATTTTTCAGAGGCATCAATATTTGTAATTGTTTTTCTTTTATTTGAAGAATGAAGTTTAATTGATTTTATAGAACAAGTAGAATCTAGTTCTAAAGATAAAGTTTGAGAATAAGATTTAATCCATTTAATAGCTTCAATTCTAAGTTCATCTTTTTGAATCTCTTTTGAAGACTCTTTAACTTTCCAAGATAAGTCTGTTATTAATAAAGATACAGATCTATGATCTTTAATTTCAACCATTTTGGAAATGAAATTATTAAAATCTTTTGCTGATGAAGTAGAAATCTCATATTTTAATGAACCAATATATGACAAAAGTTTTGGAGTTCTATTCGCTCTATATTTATAATTTGGTTTAACTGTTAAAGAATCAAATTTTTTATTTATTGTTTTATAGTTTTTTATTTCTTTTTCAAAATCTTTTAATATTTTTAAAACTTCTTTTTCTGAATTACTCTCAAGTTTAATAAGAAAATTATTTGATAAAATTTCAATTTTTAGATCTTTAGTAAAAGTTTTATCAAAATTAACTTCATATGAATATAAAGAAAAAGGAAGTAAAAGGAATAATAATTTATTTAGTTTCATTTATATCCTAACTGGAATGTTATTTGATTTTAAGTATCTTTTTAGATCCATAATATCAATTTCTTTAAAGTGAAAAATAGAAGCTGCTAAAGCTGCACTTGCTCCACAATCAAAAGCTTCTTTCATATGAAGCATAGTACCTGCTCCTCCAGAAGCAATTACAGGAATATCTAAAACTTTAGAAATCAATGAAGTTATATTAAGTTCAAATCCACTTTTTGATCCATCTGCATCCATTGAAGTAAGTAATATTTCACCTGCTCCTCTTGATTCAACTTCTTTTGCCCATTCAAGAGCATCAAGTCCTGTATCTTCTCTACCACCTTTTACAAAAACATGATAAGTTCCATCTTTGACTTTTTTAACATCAATAGCTACAACTATACATTGAGAACCAAATCTTTTTGAAGCTTCATTTATAAAGTCTGGATTAGAAACAGCAGAAGAGTTTATAGAAACTTTATCACAACCTACATTTAATAGTTTATAAATATCTTCAAGTTTTCGGATTCCTCCTCCTACAGTTAAAGGAATAAAAACTTCACGTGCTACATCTTTAACAATATCAATAATAGTATCTCTATTGTCAGATGATGCAGTAATATCTAAAAAAGTAATTTCATCAGCACCTTCATCATTATATCTTTTAGCAATTTCAACAGGATCACCCGCATCTCTTAAACCAACAAAGTTTACACCTTTAACTACTCTTCCATCTTTAACATCTAAACAAGGAATTATTCTTTTTGCAAATGTACTCAAATCTAATCCTTTTAACGAATTTTTTAAATATTATCTAATTGTAAGTTAAAATAAGATATACTTTTGGTCATGGATAAAATTAAAGCAAAAAAAAGATACGGACAGAACTTTCTAAAAGATGAAAGTATATTATTAAGAATCATCGAATCGATGCCCTATAATAAAAATAAGCTAGTAGAAATCGGGCCTGGCTTAGGTGATTTGACAGAAAAATTAGTCAAGTACAAAGATGTGAGAGCTTATGAGGTAGATAGAGATTTAATATCTATTCTACGAACAAAGTTTGCAATACAATTAGATAATGGTAAACTGGAACTTCTCCACACAGATGTACTAGAAGCTTGGGATAACCAAGGTAGCCTTTATGATGGTAAATACGATATGATCGCAAACTTACCATATTATATTGCAACAAATATTATATTAAGAGCCTTAGAGGATGATAACTGTGAACATATTATAGTTATGATTCAAAAAGAAGTAGCATTAAAGTTTGCAGCTAATGAAAAAGAAAAACCTTTTTCAGCATTATCTGTTATTACAAAACTTTTATCAAATGAAGCTAGGATACTATTCGATGTACCTCCAACTTCATTTGAACCTGCTCCTAAGGTAATGTCTTCAATTTTATATATTAGAAAAGATGCTTCAAAAAGTATTGAACCTGGTTTCAAAAAGTTTTTAAAAGCCTGTTTCGTACAGCCTAGAAAAAAGCTTTCTAAAAATATAGCTTCAGTAGTGAATAAAGATGAAGTATTAAAAATGTTTGAAGAACTTGATATAAATGAAAATGTTCGACCTCATGAAATTTCTGCATGTTTGTACAGCCAAATGTACAAAAAGGTAGTTAATAATGGAAGAAACAAATAATATTACAGAAAATGGTGCAGTTGTTGGTGTAGAAAAAGAAATTCAGAAGGAAGTTTCAGTAAAGACTGAAAATACTTCTGAGGCGAAACCAAAAGAAGCAAAAGAAGAAAACAAACCTCAAACAAAAAAACCGGTGCATAACCACCCTAAAAAACCAGTTCACAATCATAATAAAAAACCAGGTGATAAATCAAAAAAACCTGCTATTAAACCAAAAATCAAAGTTACATCAGGTGATGGATGGACTAGTGATCTAAAAAAAGCGTTTAATGTAAATGAAAGAATCCAAAAAGACAGACTAAATCCTCATAATAAATTAGATTTATCTACTAATGCCAAAATCAAAATCACGCCTTTAGGTGGATTAGGTGAAATTGGTGGAAATATGATGATAATTGAAACTGAAAAAGAAGCAATTATTGTTGATGTTGGTATGAACTTCCCAGATGAAACTATGCATGGTGTAGATATTTTAATTCCTGATTTTTCTTACCTTAGAGAAATTAAAGATAAAGTTGTTGCTGTTATTATTACTCATGGTCATGAAGATCATATTGGTGCAATGCCTTACCTTTTCAAAGAAATGCAATTCCCAATTTATGGAACATCTTTACCATTAGAAATGATTGGTTCAAAATTTGATGAACATAGAATGAGACAACATAGAGCTTTATTTAGAGCTATTGAAAAAAGAAGACCTATTAAAATATCTGAAGATTTTGAAGTTGAATGGATGCACGTTACTCACTCAATTATTGATTCATCTGCAATTGCTATTACTACAAAAGCTGGAGTAATGATTCATACAGGTGATTTTAAAATAGATCATACTCCAATTGATAATTATCCAACAGATTTACATAGACTTGCATATTATGGAGAAAAAGGTGTTTTATTATTAACATCTGATTCAACTAATTCGCACTCTCCAGGATTTACAAGAACTGAAAGAACTGTAGGACCTACTTTTGATAGAATCTTTGCTACATCTAAAGGTAGAGTTTTAATGTCTACTTTCTCTTCAAATATTCATAGAGTTTCTCAAGCAATTGAGAGAGGAATAGCAGCTGGTAGAAAAGTATGTGTTATCGGAAGATCAATGGAAAAAAACTTAGATCTTGCAATGGGACTTGGTTACATTAAATTTCCAAAAGATAAATTTATTGATGCATACGAAGTTAACAAATATGCAGATAATGAAGTTTTAATTGTAACAACAGGCTCTCAAGGTGAACCAATGTCAGCTTTATATAGAATGGCAATTCACGAGCACAGACATATTAAAATTAAGCCAACAGATACTATTGTATTATCTTCAAAAGCTATTCCTGGTAATGAAGCTAGTGTATCTGGTGTTATTAACCACTTATTAAAAGCTGGAGCGGCTGTTGCTTATCATGATTATCCGGATTTACATGTATCTGGTCATGCTGCACAAGAAGAACAAAAATTAATGTTAAGATTAGTTAAACCTAAATTCTTTTTACCAGTTCATGGTGAATATAACCATGCATTAAAACATGGTAAAACTGGAATTGCGTGTGGTGTTCTTGATAGAAATATGTATGTTATGAATGCTGGGGAACAAATTGAAGTTGGTCCTAAATTTATGAAAAAAGTTAAAACAATTAAATCTGGAAAAGTTTATATTGATAACCAATTAAATCATAAAATTGCAGAAGATGTAGTAATTGATAGACAAACAATGGCAAACGAAGGTATTGTTATGATTGTTGCTCAAATTAATCAAAGTGATAGAACTCTTGCTGGAAAACCAAAAGTTGCATCATTTGGACTAGTTGCCGATAAACAAGATAGATTCTTTGCAAAAGAAATTGAAGACTTATTAACTACATTCTTAACAAACACAAAAGAAGGAATTTTCTCTAATAACAGAATTTTAGAAGATGAAATTAGAAAAGTTGTTAGAAAACATTGTATTAGAAAATACAAAAAATATCCTATGATTGTTCCTACTTTATTTGTACAATAAGGATTAATATGAATTACGAGAAAATTGCAAAAGAAGTATTATTAACAGAAGCTAAAGAGTTAGAACTCGCTGCTTCTGCTATTGATGCAGATGCAATTAAAAAAGCTGTTGAGTTAATTATTGCCTCAAAAGGTAAATTAATTATAACAGGTGTTGGTAAATCTGGACTTGTTGGAGCTAAAATAGCTGCAACGTTAGCAAGTACAGGAACATCTTCATTTTTCCTACACCCTACTGAAGCCATGCATGGTGACTTAGGAATGATAGGGAAAGAAGATATAGTTTTAGCTTTATCTTATTCAGGTGAAAGCGAAGAGCTAATTCAACTTTTACCTCATTTAAAAAGATTTGATATTCCTTTAATTGCTATGGCAAAAACTGAGAAATCAACTCTTGGAAAATATGCAGATATCTTTTTTAATATTAATGTTACAAAAGAAGCCTGCCCACTAGACACAGCTCCTACTTCATCAACTACATTGACAATGGCAATGGGTGATGTTTTAGCAGTTTGTTTGATGAATAAAAGAAATTTTCAAAAAGAAGATTTTGCTTCATTTCATCCCGGTGGTTCATTAGGTAAAAAACTATTTATTAAAGTATCTGATTTATTAAGAAAAAATGATTTACCAATAGTTTCACGTGAAACAAAATTAAAAGATGCAATAGTAAAAATGAGTGAAGGTAGGTTAGGAAGTGTTATAATACTAGATGAAGATCAAAAAGTATTTGCACTTTTAAGTGATGGTGATTTAAGACGAGCATTAATGAAAGATAGTTTTTCATTAGATTGCAAAGTTGAAGAAATAGCAAGTAGAAAGCCAAAAACAATTCAGAATAAGAATTTATTGGCAAGTGATGCTTTAGAGATTATAGAAAATTACAAAATACAAGTTTTAATAGTTGAAGATGAAAATCAAAAACTATTAGGTGTTTTACATATTCATGATCTTATTGAAGCTGGAATTAAATAGGAAATAACATGGAAAAAAGAACAAAAAAATTTGAAGAAGTAATAAAAACGAGATTAAATAAATTTATCTCGCATAACTCAAAGTATTCAAGAAGAGAAGCTGATAGATTAATAGCTGATGGTAAAGTTAAAATCAACAAGATTACGGTAGAAGATATGGGTTCTGGTGTTGATGTAGATAATGATGTTGTTACAGTTAACGATAAAACTATTAGAATTGAAAAAGATAAAATGTATACAGTAATTGTATATAACAAACCTAAAGGTGAATTAGTAACTAAAAATGATCCTCGAGAGAGAAGAATTATTTATGATACTTTAGGTAAAAAATACTTACACTTTAGACCTGTTGGAAGATTAGATTACGCTTCTGAAGGTGTTTTGTTATTATCTGATTCAATTGAAATTGTTGATGGTTTAATGCATTCAAATTTAGAGAGAACTTATAAAATCAAAGTTAATGGACCAATTAATAAGTCAATGGAAATGGCTATGCAAGAAGGTTTAGATCTTGAAGATGCATCTGTTGGTGGACATTCAAAATCTAAAATTACTTCTATGTATTTTAAACCTTTTGTTGCTTATGATATTTTAACAAATGGTGATAAATTCTCTAAAATTAAAGTTATAATTTCTGAAGGTAAAAACAGAGAGCTAAGAAGATTCTTTGCACACTTTGGATTAGATATTATGGATTTAAAAAGAGTTGATTTTGGTGGAATTTCATTAAATAACTTACCTACTGGTAAAAGTAGATTCTTATCTAAAGAAGAATATACAAACTTAAGATCATACCTTAAACAAGAAAATGACTAAACTCGCGAATATTTTACGACCAACAAATTTAAATAATTTTGTTGGTCAGTCGCATATAATATCTCCCTCAAAAGTTTTATACAAACTAATTAAAAAAAAAGAAATCCCACATTTATTCTTCCATGGTAAACCTGGAACTGGAAAAACTACCTTAGCTAAAATCATTGCAAAAGAAATAGATACAGACTATTATTATTTTAATGCTACATCTTTAAAAATAGAAGATTTAAGAAAAGTATTTGCAAGATATGAAAATTCTTTTATTAAGCCTTTAATCTTTATAGATGAAGTTCATCGTTTATCAAAAAACCAACAAGAAGTTTTACTTCCTGTAATGGAAAACTATTCTGCAATCATTATTGGAGCATCTACAGAGAACCCATTCTTTACTTTAACAGCAGGAATAAGATCAAGAAGCTTTATATATGAGTTCCACGCTCTAACAGCTCAGGAACTAAGAAATATACTTAATATTGCGCAAGATGAACTAGGATGTACTTTAAAAGAAGAAGAAATAGAATATTTAATTAATACTTCTTCTGGTGATGCAAGAGCTATGTTAAACCTAATTGATTTTGCATATAAAGTTGATGGAAACATTACTTTAGATATTTTAAAAGAACTAAGACAAAATGTAATAGGTGATGGAGTATCTTCTTCTAATTCACATTACGATTTAGCATCTGCTATGATTAAATCTTTAAGAGGATCTGATGTTGATGCAGCAATTTATTATCTATCACGATTAATTGAAGGTGGAGAATCTGTTGATTTTATTATCAGAAGAATGGTAATATTTGCAAGTGAAGATATAGGAAATGCAAACCCAAATGCTTTAAACTTAGCAGTATCGACTATGTTAGCAGTAAACAAAATTGGATACCCAGAATCAAGAATTATTCTTTCACAATGTGCGATATATCTAGCTTCTTCTCCTAAATCAAATTCAGCATATAAAGCAATTAATAAAGCTTTGACTGAAGTAAAATCAGGTAAGATATTAGATATACCAACTCATGTAAATTCATCACATTTTGGGTATAAGTATCCTCATGATTATGGTGGGTATGTTGAGCAAGACTATATGTCTGAAGATTTAAAACTTTATACTTCAGATGGTATAGGTTTTGAAAAAACATTAAACGAATGGTTAAAGAAAATTAAAAACGAGGTTTAGAAATGGAATATTATACTTGGATACTAACTTTTCATATTATGGCAGTTCTATCATGGATGTCAATGTTATTTTACTTACCAAGAATATTTGTTTACCACATTGAAAACATAGAAAAAAAAGAATATATAGAAATAGCAAAAGTACAAGAGAGAAAACTTTACAAATTAATTGGACTTCCTGCAATGTGGGCTACTATATTTTCAGGTGCTTCTTTAATATGTTTAAACCCTGATATAATTAAGTATGGACCTTGGTTACATGCAAAATTTTTTGTACTATTATTTTTAATAGCCTACTCTTTTTCACTAAACTTTTATAGAGAACAACTAGAAAACGATACTTGCAAAAAAACAGGTAACTTTTTTAGAGCTTATAACGAAGTACCCACAGTATTATCGCTACTTATAGTAGCATACGCAATAACAAAAACATTTTCACTTCTTTTTACAGGAATAACGCTTGCCATAGGAGCATTTATAATTTATAAAGTATTAAATCAAAAACCTAAAGGATAGATATGAACTTTGATAAATATTATTTATTGGATACAAATATAATTCTACAAGATGCAAAAAATATTTTTAACTTATCGGATGATAATAAAAATTTGCTTATTTTGCCAGAAACTGTTTTAGATGAATTAGATTCTAAAAAAAGTGGTTTTGAGGAAATTAACTTTCAAGCAAGGGAATTTGCAAGAACTTTAGAAAATGCAAAAGTTCAAAAGTCTGAAAATATAGATGGATATAAAATCATATCTTTACAAGTTGAAGATTTGTCAACTGCTTCTATAGTTATAATCTCAAAAGATACTTATAATATAAATACAAAAAACACTTCCCTAAGTATTATCAATGATAGAAAAATATTAGAAATTGCATCTTTCGCAAAAGAATATTTTAAAAAAGATATTGTCTTTTTATCACTAGATATTATGGCTAGAATTAGAGCTATATCTTTAGATATAAAAGCAGACTCACTTAGAGGCTCAAGACACGAAGAGTTTTCCTATGAATTTATTAAAAATATTGAAATAAACTTTTCTGATTTAGAACACTTAGAAAGTCAAGATATTAGAAACTTTGATAAAAACTATGAAATATATAATTATTCATATTGTTTTAAAATAAAAGAATCAGATCAAGTAGTTTTGGCTTATATAGAAAATGAAAAGATTAGAGTGCTTAATGAAACTGAAGTTAGAAATCAAATCATTACTCCATTAAATAAAGAACAATTATTCTTCTGTAATGCAATTTTAAATCAGTTCTACAACGTTATTGTAGTAGAAGCAAAGGCAGGTTCTGGAAAAACTCTATTAGCTCTCTCAGGTGCCTTAAAACTAATAAAAAGAAAAGACTTACAAAAAGTAATTTATATTAGAAATTCAATTGAATCTTTGGATAAAGGTGAAGATGTTGGTTATTTACCAGGACTAGAAGAAAAGTTTGCAATTTACAATCATCCTTTAATGGATTCACTTGATTACATTATAAGAACTGAGCATAAGAAAAATAGATCTGGAAGAAAAGATGAATTTTCTGAATTAGAAGATAAAGAGGTTCTACAAAGAGTTGAATTATTAAGACAGAACTATTCAATTGAAACTATGTGGGTAGGTGAAATGAGAGGAAGAACATTATCTAATTCATTTGTAATAGTTGATGAAGCTCAGAATATGTCAAACAAAACAATGCAAATGGTATTATCAAGAATAGATAATACTTGTAAAGTTGTAGTATTAGGATCAAATAAACAAATTGATAATTTTTATGTGAATAAGTATACAAACTCATTAACTACACTTTTAAAATCAACTCAAAAAGAAACTGATTTAGTTAATATATTTGCAATTAGACTTAAGAAGGTACTTAGAGGACCTATTACTGAGTGGGCTGAGTTAATTTTTACTAAAAAAAACTAAGTAAATAATAATTTATTTACTTAGTTTTATTAATATTATAATATACTAAAGCAAAAATTAATACGCATTTAAATACATATACAAATACTAAGGATTATAATGAATTACTTACAATATACTTCAAAAGAAATGGTATCTGCAACTCAATTAATTAGAAAAAGTAAAAGTGTTTTTAATTCAGTTTCATCAGGGGAGATTGATAAAGCTGTAATCTTAAGAGATGGAAAACCTAGTTTTATTTTATTAGATTTTGAAAAATATGAATTATTAATGAATGAGTATGTAAAAATGAAAGAAGAAAAACGAGAACAAATAGAAAAAAAAGAAGTAAAAAAGATAGATAATACTTTAAAAAAAGACTCAAAAGTTACTAATAAAGTAGAAATCGTAAAAGAAAATTCTATTATTAATAATGAAGAAAATGAAAATCTAGAAGAATATAAAAACAACGAAGAATACGAAGATAGTGATATTCTAAAAGACTTCTGGAAATAAACTAAGTAATTTATTTACTTAGATTATCTTTTAAAAATAAATAGTCAGACATTTCAGTCCAAGGTCTAACTTGTTTAAGATAATTATCTTGATGCTCTAAAATTTCTTTTAATAAAACAGATTTTTTAGATATTTTTTCTCTTAAATCTAAATTTACTCTTTTCATTTCATCCATAACTTCTTTTGGAAAAGCTTGAATACTAATGTTTGGATAGTTTTTTAACATATCCTGTAAAGCAATACCACTTAAATGATTGTTTTCCATAAACATATCATAAGCAGATACTCTCATAGATTGAAGTAAGATCTCTTGTAAATCTTTTGGTAATTTATTAAATACCTTTTTATTCACTAAATACTGAGTTTCAGCACCTGGTTCATGCCATCCTGTATAATAATAAGGTGCAATTTTATGGAATCCCATTTTAATATCCATTGCTGGCCCTACCCATTCAAGTGCATCAATAGTTCCACGCTCTAAAGAAGTATATAACTCTCCAGGTGCAAGGTTTGTAACTAAAACACCAAGTTCAGACATAATCTCTCCTGCGAAACCTGGGATTCTCATCTTAAGACCTTTTAAATCGTCTAAAGTTTTAATCTCTTTTTTAAACCATCCACCCATTTGAACACCTGTATTTCCACCTGGAAATGATAATACATCATGTTTTTCATACACTTTTTGCATTAAATCTAAACCGCCCCCATAATAAAACCAAGAATATAGTTCATTAGCAGTCATACCAAAAGGCATTGTAGTTAAAGGTAGTGTCTCTATATCTTTACCTTTCCAAAAATAAGATGTAGAATGACCTAAATCATATTGACCTGCTTTAACCATATCTAAAATACCTAGAGGTGATTTATGTTTATTAGAAGAATCTACTCTAATAATAAGTCTACCATCAGACATTTTATTAACCATTTTTGCTAAGTTTAGAGGTGCATTAATTAATGGAACTGCAGATGTACCCCAAGTAGTTGCAAGTTTTAAATTATAAACCTTTTTTTCTTGCACAGTTTTTACTTCATTCTTATCCATTTTATTCTTATCTTTTTCACTACAAGATGTGAATAATAAAGACGTAAAAATAAAAGATAAAAAAACAATATTTTTTTTCATTTGAACTCCTTTTTTCTTATATATTTTCCCTATATAATCATTAGATAGTATCAAATTTATTATTAATAAATTACTTATGTTCTTTTATTAGCTTGTAAATATGCACGAATATTATCCATTGCATTCTCCCTAGAAATATTATTATTATCAGTATTTTTATCATTTTCATTTTTATAAAACATATCAATTGATTCTTCAACAATTCTACTTTTTGTTTTCCCTGTTAATAAAACTAATTTGTTCAAGACATTATTACTCTCACCTTCTAATGAAAGACCTATTTTTATTCTGTCTTTTTTTATAACTGGTCTACCTCTTTTAGTACTCATTAATGGCCTTTACTATTAAAATCTTTTATGTCTAGAACTATATAGACATAATAGTATCGAAATTTATATAAAAAATAAGATGATTTTGTAATTTTTATTGTGAATAAAGATAATTAAGTCAAGACATAAATAATTAGCAAAATAAATAAAAAGTACTTAAAAAATATTTTTCATTTATTTTAGACAAAATATTATTTTATAAAATCTAAAAAAATCTAAAATGTTTACATATATTCTTTTTTATACCATTTTGAAAAAATATATAATGCCCATAAATGTTGTTTAAATTTTCTATTCTTTGCAAGGTTAAATATGTGTTCAATATAAGTATTATTGAATAAATCAGTCTCTTTATTCACTTCTAAAATAAGATCTAAAATTGAATCTTTATACTCTGCAAAAATCCATTCATTAAAAGGAGAATTAAATCCTTTTTTAGTTCTTGTGATTATTTCATCTGGAATATATTTGGCTGCAACTTTTTTTAATAAGTATTTATTTGTATTTCCAACTTTTAATTTTGAGTCAATTGCAAAAGCAAAATCAACTAAATTAACATCTAAAAATGGAGTTCTAACTTCTAAAGAATTAGCCATTGATATTTTATCAACTTTTGATAATAATGCTTGGCCTAACCAAACTTTTAAATCTATATATGACATCCAATCAACTGGATCTTTTTTTGTATTCTCTTTTTTATAAGTTGGAACAGATTTAAACAATCGTTTGTTTTGTATATCAGTATAAATCTCACCAAATGAATTATATAAAGTTTGTTTTTTAACAATTCTTCTTAAATACTCACTTTCTTTCGTATTATTCTGTAAAGCAGAGATAATTGTATTTAAAAAGTCATTTTGACCTTTTTGTAAAGAATCTTGAAATTCATAGTATTTTAGGAATTTTGCATAATTATCATAACCTAAAAATAGTTCATCACTTCCTTCACCACTTAATACAGTTTTGATTCCCATATTTTTAATAAGTTTTGTTAAATGAAATAAGGGAAATGCTGCAGCATCTGCATGAGGTTCTTCTAGAGCTTCCATAACTTCATCAAATGAATCAATAAAGTCTTTCTGCCCTATTTCTAGAGGATGATGAATTGATCCAATATGTTTAGCTGCTACTTTTGCATATTCTAATTCATCATAGTTTTTATACTCATTATAACCCACAGAAAAAGTATTAATTTTTTTACCAGATATTTTAGTATATAAAGCAGAGATAAGAGATGAATCAATTCCACCACTTAATAGTGAGCCTACTTCAACATCACCAACAAGCCTTAGTTCAACAGCTTTAACTAAATTCTCTTCTATTCCAATTAAAGCTGTTTTTTCGTCTTTATATCGTTTATATGTATTAATTTTATAATATTTTTTTATTCTAATATTATTATCTTCATAAATTAAATAAGATGAAGCTTCAAGTTTTTTAATATCTTGGTAAAAAGTATTATCACCTAAAGGAACAAAAAACTGTAAATACTGAGCAAGTGCAACTTTATTTAGTTTTGGTTTTTTATCTAGTAAAGAAACAATACTTTTTAAAGAAGATGAAAAAATAAACTTATTATCTTTATAATAATAGAAAAATGGTTTTTTACCATATCTATCTCTTGCACAAAAGTACTTATCTTTTTTAATATCATATAAAACAAATGAAAACATTCCATTTAATTTACTTAAAAAATCAATTCCATATTTTTCATATAATCTAATAATAACTTCAGTATCAGAAGCAGTCAGGCAGTTAAGATCTTCATCTATAATTAATTCTTTATAATTATAAATTTCACCATTAAAAACTAAAATTAAATCATTAAAAATCATTGGCTGATTCGCTTCATTATCAAGATCAATTATACTAAGTCTAGTATGAGCAAACATTTTGTTTTCTAAAACTTTTATTCCTGTATTATCAGGTCCCCTATTCTCAATATGCTTTATAGCTTGAGAAAATTTATCACTTAAAAAATTACTACCTAAAATACCACACATAAACTAAACTCCAAAAAAATAATTAGATATTAAAATATAAAAATATATTAATATTATAAAAACAAAAGTACTTAACAGTACTGAAAACGTAGCATCTAAAGGTTTTTTATTATACAAAGCCGCTAAATTTATATTATTAACAGCTAAAGGAACCATTAATTCCAAAAATATAATAGCTGCTAAATACTTATTCACTTCAAAATACAAAACACATACTAAAGCAATAAAAGGTAAAACAAAATGTTTAAATAAAACAATATTTAAAGATAATTTCCAATTTAAAGATTTAATTTTAATTTGTGAAAGAAAAATACCAAATACAACTAGTTGCATTACAATTGCAGCATATGCAGCCATAGTGAATACTTGATCAAAATCTTTTGACATTGTAAAATCAAAATAATTAAACAATAAAGCCAAAATTGCAAAACCTATAGCAGGTATTTTAAATATATCTTTTAAAGATTTTTTTAGTGAAAATTTATTCCCAGCAAAAAAGAATACAGAAAAAAGATATATAAAAAAGATATTAGATAAATTTAAAATAGATGTATAAGGAACAGAAGATATACCAAATAATGCAATTCCTAAAGGAATACCTAAATTACCCGTATTACCAACTAAAGAAGATGCTAAAAATAGAGATTTATCATCTTTATCTTTTATTACAAATGATGAATAAATCAAGGCTATTATTAATGTTATAAATATAATCACAAAATAAATAAAAGATGAATATAAAAATGAGAAATCAATTTTAGAACGAGTAAGTCCCCAGAATATAAGCATAGGTTGTAGAAAATATAAATTTAGTATTACAAAAGATTTTTCGTGAATTTCATCTTTGAATATTCTTTTTAGAAAGAATCCAATTAAAACAAGTAAGTATATTGTTGCTACAGAAATAAGTGCTTCGATAAAAATCCTTTTAATTATAAAAGGATTTTATCATAAAAGGGATAAAGCCCAATTATTTATAACATTATTCCTCTAATCATAAAGAATACAGCAGCCGATAAACAAGCAGCTGCAGGTACAGTAATTACCCATGCAGAAATGATTTTTTTAACAGCATCTCTTTTAACATATTTTACGCTTTTTGCAGATTTAAATTCTTTTTTATCAGCTTTAACTAATTCAATTTTATCATCAATCATTTTATAAAGTTCAACAATTCTTTGATAATCATTTTTAGATTTTTTCTCGATTTTTTCGATTTTATCTAATTCTTTTTCTAAAGCATCTAATTCTTTTTTCTCTTTTTTAAGTTTTTTTCTCATACTAGAAATCATTTTACTCTCAGATGAGTCTAAGTATTCTCTTAAAAATCCAACACCAAATACTCCACCAACTGCAATATGAGTTGAAGAAACAGGTAAACCTAATTGAGAAGCTATAATAACAGTAATAGCAGCGGCCATAGCTATTGAGAATGCTCTTACTTGATCTAACTCAGTAATTTCACTACCAACAGTTCTAATAAGCTTAGGACCATATAAAGCTAATCCAACAGCAATTCCTAAAGCTCCAATTCCCATAACCCAAAAAGGAATTCCAACTTTTGAAGATATTCCTAAATTAACAACTGCATCATTAATAGCAGCTAAAGGTCCAATTGCATTAGCAACATCATTAGCACCATGAGCAAATGATAATAAAGCAGCAGCAAAAATTAATGGAATAGTAAATAATGAATTAACATCAGATCTATTATTTTCTAACTTAACAGCTGCTTTTAATATTAAAGGTTTAACAATAAAATATACAGTAAGCGCAATAACTAATGCAATTCCAGCCGCTTCAAATAAATCAAGTTTAATTAGTTTTTTCAAACCTTTTAAAATTAAATATGTAGAAAATACAAAAGTCATTAAAGAAATTAAATAAGGCACTACTTTAATAGCAGAATTTAACATATCTTTTTTATACATTATTTTAACTTTTATAAAATATAAAAATAATGCTGCAACAATACCACCTAATAATGGAGATATAATCCAAGAAGAAGCAATCTTAGCCATTGTTCCCCAGTCAACAATAGAGAAACCAGCAGCAGCAATACCGGCACCCATAACTCCACCAACAATTGAGTGAGTAGTTGAAACAGGAGCACCAATTGCAGTTGCAAAGTTTAACCAAACAGCAGCTGATAATAAAGCAGCCGTCATAACCCAAATAAATATTTGCGGATCAGAAATTAAAGCAGGATCAATAATTCCCTTTTTAATAGTATTTACAACATCCCCACCAGCAATGAAAGCACCAAGACCCTCAAATATAGCAGCAATTATAATTGCCCACGTCATAGTCATAGCTTTTGAGCCAACAGCAGGTCCTACATTGTTTGCAACATCATTAGCTCCAATGTTCATAGCCATGTAAGCACCAAATACTGCACCAATAATTAAAAAATTACTATTAGATAAAGCACCATGAGTAAAGTATGACCAAATAAAAACTAATACAACAAATAAAAATGCTATTGCAAGTTTAGAAAATGAAGATAAATTTTCTAAAACATTAACATCTATTTTTTCAATTGTTTTGTTATTCAAGATAAACCTTTTTATACCTTTAGATATTTGTGCGATTATAGTAATTTATTCATTATAAGAAACTTAGGTATAACTTAAATTTATATTACTTTAATATCTATATTATGAGTGATATCTATATTATATATATAATTATTTTGAAAAGTTTATTAAACTTATTGTATTTATTTTGTTATTTAGGATATTTAAAATGATTTTGAATAAGTAGATTAGAATTAAGTAGATTTTATTTTTAAAGTATAAAAAAGGGGGTAGAGAAAGAGGGACTAACCTCTATCTCTTGATTCTCTTGAACCGTTTCTTGAATCTCTAGAACCTGAATCTCTTGATCCGCCTCTTGAGTCTCTTGAACCGCCTCTTGAGTCTCTTGAACCACCTCTAGAATCTCTAGAACCTGAATCTCTTGATCCACCTCTTGAGTCTCTTGAACCACCTCTAGAATCTCTTGAACCTGAATCTCTTGATCCACCTCTTGAGTCTCTTGAACCACCTCTAGAATCTCCTCTAGAACCGCCTCTATTTCTGTTTCTAAAGTGACCTTGACCACGACCACCACGACCACCGTCATCTTTTTGGTTTTTCATTCTTTCGTATAATCTTTCGATATCACTCGCAGATTTACCAATAAAGTTGTTACCAGATACTTTTTCATCTTCTACTAACATAGCAGCTAATTTATAAGCAATAGTAGATAAGTCAAATTCTTCTTTTAACATTTCTACAATTTTCATTCCAGCTTCGAAAGATTCTTGTTCTTTAACTCTTCCAACAAGTGAATTAGTTTTTTTCTCTCTAACTAAATTGATATTAGGAACAACTTTAGCTTCGATTGTAGAACCATTATCTTTTTGAATTCTTTGAATCATTCTGAACTCATGAGGAGTTACAATTGAAACAGCAACACCTTTTTTACCAGCTCTTCCTGTTCTTCCGATTCTATGTACATAAGACTCAGAATCAAATGGTAAATGGTAGTTAAATACGTGAGAAACGTCATTAACATCAAGTCCACGAGCAGCAACATCAGTAGCAACTAAAACTTCTAATGAAGATTTTTTGAATGCTCTAATAGCTTCTTCTCTTTGTCTTTGCTCCATATCTCCGTGAAGACCTTTTGCAGAATAACCTTGAGATACCATATATGTAGAAAGTCTATCAACTTCTTTTTTAGTTCTACAAAAGATAATAGATTTAGTAGGATTTTTATAATCATATAATCTAATTAAAGCATCATCTCTTTCATATTCATCAACTACATAAAAAGATTGAGTAATATTAGTATTAGTAATATTTTTCTTAGTTAATGTAATAAATTCTGGTTCTTTTAAAATAGTTTTTGCTAAATTTCTAATCGCAGCAGGCATAGTTGCTGAGAATAATAATGTTTGTCTTTCTTCTGGCATAAATGTAAAGATTTCTTTAATATCATCTAAGAATCCCATATCTAACATTTCATCTGCTTCATCTAAGATTACGAATGAAGGTTTAATGTTGATTTTTCCAGTTTTTAATAAATCAATTAATCTACCTGGAGTTGCAACGATAATACCTGCAGTTTCAATGTGTTTTAATTGTCTAGAGTATGATTGTCCACCATAAACTGTAGCAGTAGAGATATTTAAGAATTTTCCAAATTTAAAGATTTCGTCAGAAACTTGCATTGCTAATTCTCTTGTAGGACAGATAACGATACCTTGAACGCCTCTTTCTTTTTTCATCATGTTTAAAACTGGAAGACCAAATGCAGCTGTTTTACCAGTTCCTGTTTGTGCTTGTGCAACAATATCTTTACCGCTAAGAATAATAGGAATAGCTTCTTGTTGGATAGGAGATGGTTCTGTAAATCCTGCTTCGTCGATTGCTTTGTGTAGTTCTTTTTGAAAATCAAATTCACTAAAAGTCATATTTTACCTTGTATATTTTTTTGATATACACGTATATATAGGCTTCAATAAACAAAAACAAGAATGTTGTATTAAGCTGTCACCGTTAGGGATATTAGTATATAAGTGTGTATATTTTCCGCATTATAACTTGTTTAATATTAATTTAAGCTTTTATATATTTGTTAGTGTTGTAGTTTGACTAAACTAGTGTAAAAACACTAGTTTAAATCATTTAGTTATTTAAGTCGTCTAAAGTTTTGTAGTTTTCTAAATATTTTGTATCATAATTATTTGTTAAGAAATCATTATTTTCCATCATTCTTTGGTGGAAAGGAATAGTAGTTTTAATACCAGTTACTTCGAACTCGTTTAAAGCTCTTTTCATAATATTAATTGCTTTTTCTCTATCTCTACCCCAAACAATAAGTTTTCCAATCATAGAATCGTAATATTGTGGAACTACATAGTTTGTATAAACATGAGAATCTACTCTTACATTTCTTCCACCAGGAACCATCCATTGAGTGATTTTTCCAGGACTTGGTAAAAATGTATTAGGATCTTCAGCAGTAATTCTACATTCGATTGAATGACCTCTGAATTTAATTGATTCTTGTGGAGGAAGTTCTTCACCTTCAGCAACTTTAATCATTAATTCAATTAAATCTAATCCTGAAACCATCTCAGAAACAGGATGTTCAACTTGAAGTCTTGTATTCATTTCCATGAAATAAATATTTTGTTTATCATCAGCTAAGAATTCAAAAGTACCAGCACCTTCATATTTTAAATATTTAGTTGCTTTTACAGCAACTGCATGAAGTTTAGTTCTTGCTTCTTCATCTAAAAATCTTGCAGGTGATTCTTCAATTACTTTTTGATGTCTTCTTTGAAGTGAACAATCTCTCTCACCAATGTGAATAGCATTACCGTGAGAATCTCCAATTACTTGAACTTCAATATGTCTAGGATTATTAATAAATCTCTCTAAATACATTGTTCCATCACCAAATGCAGCTAAAGCTTCAGAAGAAGCCGCCATAAATAGTTGTTCAAAATCTTTTTCTTCAGTAATTAGTCTAAGACCTCTTCCACCACCACCAGCGGCAGCTTTAGCCATAATTGGATATCCAATTTCAAGAGCAACTCGTTTACCTTCTTCAACAGTATGAACAGCTCCATCAGAACCAGGTACAACAGGAACACCTGCTCTAATCATTTCATCTTTTGCTTTAGATTTATCAGCCATTTTTTCCATAACTTCTACAGAAGGTCCAATAAATTTAATATTATGTAATCTACAGATTTCTACAAAATCTTGGTTTTCAGATAAAAATCCGTAACCAGGAAAAATTGCATCACAGCCAGTCATTTCAGCAGCAGCAATAATTGCAGGAATATTTAAATATGAATCAGCTGACTTAGGTCCACCAATACACACAGCTTCATCAGCATGCTTTAAATATGAAGCTTCTTTATCTCCAGAAGAATAAACAGCAACAGACTTTTTACCCATTTCTCTAATCGTTCTAACAGCTCTTTGAACTATTTCGCCTCTGTTAGCGATTAATATTTTTTTAATTTCAGCCATATCAGCTCTTAAAGTTTTTCAACTACGAATAAAGGCATGTCATATTCAACAGGATTACCATCTTCAACAAGAATTTTCACGATTTTACAATCAAATTCAGCTTCAACTTCATTCATAATTTTCATAGCTTCTAAAATACATAAAGTTTGACCTTTAGAAACAGTATCTCCAACTTTAACAAAATTACTAGCTTCTGGAGATGGAGATGCATAAAATGTTCCAATCATTGGTGCATCAATTGTATCACCTAAGTTTTCTTCTACATTTGATGAAAGAGGCGCAGCAGCAGGTGCAGCTAATACAGCAACAGGTGCTGCAGCAGCTACAGGTGCAGTCGTAACAACAGTACCACCTTCAAAACCTTTTTGTAAAGCAATTTCAAAATTTTCGTCTTTAACTTTTAATTTATTTAATTCACTTTTATCAAAAACTCTTATTAATTCTTTTATTTCTTTGAAGTCCATATCTAGCCTTTATTTTTCATATTTTTGTTATAATACAGTAAAATTAATTATATTTAAATAAAACAAATTTCATATTTTTGTAAAAAAGCACTCAATTTTTGCATATTTCTACGGATTTATCCCTTTTTTTTGCATATTTGAGCATATTTTACTAAAAAACAAGGAATTTGATAAATAACAATATTTCATGATAAAAAAGGGAAAAAATAGTGATAAGTGATAAGAATTTTATAAATATAGCGCATGAAATATCAAAAGCCTCAAAATGTGTATCAAAACAAGTTGGAGCTGTAATTGTTAAAGATGGGAGAATATTATCTACAGGTTATAATGGAACTCCAGCTGGATTTACTAACTGTAATGACCATTGGGATGGTAACTATACAAAAGATCATCACGAATGGTCAAAAACTTATGAAATCCATGCAGAAATGAATGCAATTATATGGGCTGCAAGAAAAGGTATATCAATAGAAGGTGCTAGTATTTTTGTAACATTAGAACCTTGTAGTGAATGTTCTAAAAATTTAATTGCATCGGGAATTACTCGAATAGTATTTGATAGAGCATATGAGCATACAAATTCAGAAGTAATATCTTCTTTTATAAAACAAAATGGCATTAAGATTGAACAAATATAATGGCATATAAAGATAATTGCAAATTCTACAAAAAATCAATACAAGATTATGGAATCTCTGCTCAAGGAGTTCATTGGAACTCAAGATATTCACAATATAGAAGATTTGAAATCATAACAAAAGAAATTTCATTTGATTTTAAGACATCATCTTTTGCAGATGTCGGTTGTGGATTTGCCGATTATTATACATATATATTAGAGAAAGAATTTAATGATATAAATTATCTAGGAATTGACTGTGAAAAAGAAATGATAAGAATCTCAAAAGATCGATTTCCTAATAAAACTTTTTTACATTCAAACGCACTTGAAGATGCTTTACCTTTTGTAGATTATTATATCTGCTCAGGGGCTATGAATATATTAAATAAAAATGAAGTATTTAAATTTATAAAAAACTGTTTTATCCACTGCCATAAAGCTTTTATATTTAACTTTCTAGAAAAAGACTCTTTTAATAAAGTTAAGAAAAAAGAAATAATAACTTATATTAATACATTAACTAAAAAAACTAAGATAATAAATAAATACCTTGAAAATGACTGTACTGTAATTATGTATAAATAATGTAGATTAGACATAAATGTCACGCTATTATTATATCTCTTCGATATAATTCAAGTACTAATACTAGGAGTACTTATGAAAATAGGTTTATTTATACCCTGCTTTATGAATGAATTATATCCTGAAGCATCTATGGCAACATACAAATTACTTAAGAAATTAAATTACGATGTTGTTTATCCAATGAGTCAAACATGCTGTGGACAGCCAATGGCAAATTCAGGTTGTTCAAAAGACATTAAAACATTAGCACAGAACTTTGTTAATACTTTTAAAGAGTTTGATTACGTTGTCGCACCGTCTGGTTCTTGTGTAACTATGGTTAAAGAACATTATGCTGAATTATTTGACGCTGATGACAAAGATTATAATAAAATCAAAACTTCAATCTATGAAATTACTGAATTTTTACATGATATTGTTAAATTAGATAAACTTGATGTAAGTTTCCCTCATAAAGTGGGATTACATAACTCCTGTCACGGGCACAGAGCTTTAGGATTGGGAACACCAACTGAGCTTAACGTGCCATACTCTTCAAAACTTTTTAACATTTTATCACTTGTTAAAGATATTGAAATTGTTAAATTAAATAGAGATGATGAATGTTGTGGATTCGGTGGAACATTTTGTGTAACTGAAGATGCTTTATCTTCTGCAATGGGTAAAGATAGAATTGCTGATCACTTAAAACATGAAGCTAGAGTAATGACTGGTGCTGATATGTCATGTTTAATGCATATGCAAGGTCTTATTAATAGAGATAAAAATCCTATTGAAGTTATGCATATTTCTGAAATCCTTTTAGGTAAGGAAATCTAATGGTTAATCACGCTGAAAATGCTACAAAATATGTAGCAAATGATGAGAGAATGCATTGGCATGACAAAGCATTATGGTTTGTTAGAGAAAAAAGAGATTTAGCTTCTAAGGGACTTCCTGAATGGGAGAAACTTAGAGAATATGCAAGTTCTATTAAAACTCATACTATGAATAAAATGGATTTTTATTTAGAAGAGTTTGAAAGAAATGCTACTGCAAAAGGAATTACTGTTCACTGGGCAAAAGATGCTCTTGAACATAATGAAATTGTATATAAATTATTAGCTTCTAAAAACGTAAAAAAGTTAGTTAAATCAAAATCAATGTTAACTGAAGAGTGTCATTTAAATCCTTATTTAGAAGAGCGAGGAATTGAAGTAATTGATACAGATTTAGGTGAAAGAATAGTTCAATTAAGAAATGAACCACCTTCACACATTGTATTACCAGCAATTCACCTTAAAAGAGAAGATATTTCTGAAACTTTTCACGAAAAATTAGGGACTGAAAAAGGTAATATTGATCCAACATATCTTACACGTGCTGCACGTGCTGCTTTAAGAAAAGATTTTTTATCAGCAGAAGCTGGACTTACTGGTGTTAACTTTGCAATTGCAGAAACTGGTGGAGTTGTTGTTTGTACAAATGAAGGAAATGCTGATATGGGTGCTTCTTTACCTAAGCTTCATATTGCATCTATGGGTATGGAAAAAATTATTCCAAGACTTAAAGATTTAAGTGTATTTATTAGACTTCTAGCACGTTCTGCAACTGGTCAACCAATTACTTCTTATACTTCTCATTTTCACCAACCTATTGAGGGTGGAGAAATGCATATTATTATTGTAGATAATAAAAGAGCAGAATTTTTAGCTAGTGAAAAATATAGACAAGCATTAAATTGTATTAGATGTGGTGCTTGTATGAATACTTGTCCTATTTATAGAAGATCTGGTGGTCATTCTTATGAGCACGTTATTCCAGGACCAATTGGTTCTACTTTAGCAGCTTTTAAAGATCCTAAAAAATATAATTCATTACCATTTGCTTGTACTTTATGTGGTTCTTGTACAAATGTATGTCCTGTAAAAATTGATTTAGATTCACAACTTTATCATCACAGACAAGATTTAGCTGCAAATGGACATTTAAAGAAATCAAAAATGTTATCAATGAAAGCTATGACTTGGGTATTTGAGCGACCAAAATTATTAGATACTTTAGGTTTCTTAGCTAGAAAAGTTGTACCTCATATTCCAAAAGCACTTATTTATAATAAATTAAATGTTTGGGGAAAAACAAGAGATATACCTTCATTCCCCGTGCACTCATTTAAAGAATTATATAAAAAGATGGAAAAGGAAGAAAATGACAAGTAAAGAATTAATTCTAGGTAAAATTAGAGCAAACAATGTAGTTCCTAAAGCAGACCTTCCTGATTATGAAGGTTTTGGTATAAAATATGATGATAAATTTACACAATTCAAAAAAATCATTAAAACTGTTGGTGGAGATGCTTTAGTTTCTACAGCAGCAGAACTTGATGAATTAATTAGATCATTATATAAAGATGAAAAAGTTATTGTATCAAATGTAGAAGAATCAAAATTAGGTAATTTTATTGCTAATGATAAAGAAGATGCACATGATTTAAGAGATGTTGATTTAGCTATTGTTAAAGGTGAATTCGCAGTTGCTGAAAATGGAGCTGTTTGGTTAAAAAATCCAAATAATAGACATAGATCATTATACTTTATAGCACAGCATATTGTTATTGTTGTAAAAAAATCTGATATGTTAAATAATTTACATGAAGCATATGATAGAATTTCATTTGACGATTCTGGTTATGGAGTATTTGTTTCAGGTCCTTCTAAAACAGCTGATATCGAACAAACATTAGTAATTGGAGCGCATGGACCAAAATCTGGATATGTGATTTTTATAGACTAAAACACTTATAATAAGATATAATAAGCAAAAAAGTTTTTTATGAAAATATTCTTAGTCTTATTTATCTTATTATCTTCTACTTACGCAAAAGAAGTATTATTACTTCACTCATACCATAAAGGTTATACTTGGAGTGATGATATTTCTGATACTATTGAAAAAAACTTCAAACAATATGATAATATAGAACTTACTACTGTATATATGGATACAAAACGAGTTGCAGGGCCTATTTATTTAGACAATCTAGCTTCTTTATATAAAGAACAATTTCAAAAAAGAAAATTCGATTTAATTATAGCTTCTGATAATAATGCATTTGAATTTGCAATTAGATATCACCATTATTTATTTAAAGACTTACCAATATTATTTGCAGGTATTAATAACTTTGATAAAAGTTTTTTATATGAAAATAATATGCAAAAATATATGACAGGTGTTGTTGAACAAGTAGATTTAGAAAAAAACTTTAAATTAATTCTACAATTACATCCTAAAATGAAGAACTTACTTATATTAAATGATAAATCAAAAACTGGTTTAGCACTAAAAAGAGATCTTAGAAAAATAATTAGAAAATATAAAAATAAAATCAATGTTGAATATATAGATAATATGGATATTAAAAAAATTAAAGACAAAGTCAAAAATCTTAAAAAAGATACTGTTATTTTATTTGTTTTATTATTTAAAGATAAAAAAGGTAAATACTTTACTTATAAAAAAGGTTTAAAACAAATAAGAAAAAACTCAAAAGTTCCTATTTATGGTTTATGGGATTTTTATATGGGTAATGGAATTGTAGGTGGTTTATTAACTTCTGCTGTGTCACAAGGTGATGAAGTATCTGATATGGCAATTGATATATTAATAAATAAAAAATCAATACAAGATATTCCTATTTTAGAGAAATCTCCCAATAGATACATTTTTGATTATAATGAATTAAAAAGATTTAATATTAATGTTTCTGCTTTTTTAGACGATTATTCAATCATAAATGAACCAATTACAATATATAAAGAGTATACAAAATTTGTAATTTTATCTATTATTTCAATTTTAATATTAACAATAATAGTTGTTAGTATGAGAGCAAATATTCAAAGAAGAAAAGTACTAGAAAAAGATTTACAAAATATTGTAAGATTTGATAAAGTACTTTTAAATACAATTCCTTCTGCACTTTATTATAAAAATACTGATGGTAAATTAATAGGATGTAACCAAGCATTTGCTGATCTATTTGGAATGGATAAAAAAGATGTAGTAGGAAAAACAGCACATAACTTTTTCCCTTATGATGTTGCTAAAAAGAATGAAGAGAATGATCAAAAACTTTTTAAAACAAGAGGAAGAGATACTTATGAATTAACAATACATTTCTCAAACTCTAGTATGAAACACATTATTCTTAATAAAGCAGTATTTTTAAATACAGATGGAAGTATTGGTGGTATTGTTTGTGTTATGGATGATATTACTGAAAGATTACAACAAAAACAATTTTTAATTCAGCAAGGAAAACTAGCTGAAATGGGTGATATGATTGCAGCTATTGCACACCAATGGAATGAACCTTTAGTTGAACTATCAGCACAAGTGCAAGATATTCAGACTTCTTATTTATTAGATGAATTAGGAGGAGTTGAAATGAATACTTTTGTAAATGATTCTATGGTACAAATAAAATATATGTCAAAAACTCTTAGTGATTTTAGAAACTTTTTAAAACCTTCTACAAAAAGAACTTTATTTTCTATAAAAAAATCTTTTGATGAAATATTTGAGATTGTTGGAAAACAACTTTTTTATTCTAATATTAACACAGAAATAAATTACATAAATACAGATAGTGAATTATTACTTTATGGATATGAAAATGAATTTAAACAAGTTTTATTAAATTTAATAAATAATTCTAAAACAAAAATTGTTGATAAAAAATCAAATGATAAGTTTAAAATTACAATTAATATAAAAGCAAATGATAAATATAATATAATTGAAATAATAGACAATGGTGGAGAAATAGATAAAAAAATTATGCATTCAATTTTTGAACCCTATTTTACAACAAAAAAAGAAGGTACTGGATTTGGTTTATATATGGCAAAAGTTATTATAGAAGATAAAATGCTTGGATATATAAACGTACACAATGAAAATGGATTAGTAGTTTTTACAATCAAAATACCCCATATAATAGGAAATAAATAATGAAAATTTTACTTTTAGAAGATAATGTAAAATTAAACTCAACAATAAAAAAGAGATTAGAATTAAAAGACTATCAAATTGACTCTTTTATTGATGGGCAAGAAGCATATGATAATATAGAAAATGGTTATTCTTGTTTTGTATTAGATATTAATGTTCCAAATATTGATGGAATTAAAGTACTTAAAAAAATTAGAGAATTTTATCAAGATATTCCAGTAATCATTATATCTGCTTCAGTTGAACTAGAATTAATTAAAGAATCTTATGATTTTGGTTGTAACGATTATATTAAAAAACCTTTTTTCATAGATGAATTAGAAATTAAAATAGGTAAGTTATGCCAAATAAAAGATGATAAAATCAAATATGATATTAACTCATTCTTTGATTTTAAATCATCTACAATTATAGTTGATGAACATGAAATAAGATTAACAAAAAAAGAAAGATTATTAATAAATCTATTTTTAACTAAAAAGAATCAAGTAGTATCATATGAAGCTATTGAAAATTATGTTTGGGAAGGTTCATTTGTATCTTTAGAATCAATTAGAACTCTAGTTCGAAGAGTTAGAAAAACACTTGTAAATGACTATATTCAAACAGTTGTTGATACAGGATACATTTTTAAAATAAATAGTTAGTCCAAACTTACATAATTAGTACATAATTAATTTTTAAAAGTTACGAAAATATCATACCATTATCATTTCCTAGCGTTACAATGAATTAATTAAAATTAAAGGAGACAAAATGATGTTTGGTAAAACTACTAAATTTCTTGTTGCGGCTACAGTAATCGCAGGATTAACTACAGCAGCACTGGCTAAAGAAAAAGTATACAAATGGAAGTTGGCAACTACATGGGGACCTACTTTATCACCGTTTATTGATGCACCTAAGAATATGGCTAAAATGGTTGAAGAAATGTCAAATGGAAGATTACTTATTAGAGTAGATGCTTCGAATAAGCATAAAGCTGCATTTGGTATTTTAGATATGGTTAAAGGTGGACAATATGATATGGGTCACTCGGCTTCATATTATTGGAAAGGTAAAGATATTAATACTCTTCCTTTCACAACTATGCCTTTTGGTATGACTGCACCTGAACAATACGCTTGGTTCTACTACGGTGGTGGTTTAGATTTAATGCAAAAAGTATATAAAAAACATAAAGTTTTATCATTTCCTGGTGGAAATACTGGAAACCAAATGGGTGGATGGTTTAGAAAAGAAATTAAATCTTTAGATGATTTAAAAGGTCTTAAAATGAGAATTCCTGGTTTTGCAGGTGAGATCATGAATAAACTAGGTATGACTGTTACTAATATTCCTTCTGGAGAATTATATACTTCACTTGAAAGAGGAACTATTGATGCACTAGAATGGGTTGGCCCTGGAATGGACATCAAAATGGGATTCCATAAAGTTGCTCCTTACTATTACACAGGTTGGCACGAACCAGGTACAGAATTACAATTTTTAGTTAACCAAAGAAAATTTAATAAATTACCAGATGATTTAAAAGCTATTTTAGTTACAGCTATTAGAGTTTCTGCTTACGATATGTATGCACAAAACTACGCAATGTCTGCTAATGCATGGGCTAAAATGGGTAAAGATTATCCAAACATTAAAGTTAAAACTTTCCCTAAAGAAGTTATGGACGCAATGAAAAGAACTAATAAAGAATTATTAGTTGAAAAAACTAAAGGTCAGCCTTTATTAAAAGAAATCTTAGATTCACAATCTGCTTTCCAGAAAAAAGCTAGAGAATGGACTAAAATGTCTGATTATTTATACTTAAAAGATAACTTAGAATAAAACTACATTCTTTCTCTTAATATTTAAGAGAAAGAATAAGTTTAGTAAGTATAAGCATTATATTTTCTAAACTTATATACTCAAAACAAGCCCAAACACAAAGGATTTTTAATGTTAGTTAAAATTGAAAAAGCCTTCGATAAATTCGCAGATATTATTGGAGCAATAACTTCTATTGCAATAGTTCTAATGATTTTTAATGTAACTTATGATGTTATTATGAGATATTTTTTCAGATCAGGTTCAATTGCATTTCAAGAAATGGAATGGCATCTATTTTCAGTAGTTATATTATTAGGAATGGCTTATACACTTAAAGAAGATGGCCATGTAAGAGTAGATTTAATTTATGATGGTTTAACAGATAAAAGAAAAGCTTTAATTGATATGATTGGGGTTATTACATTTATTTTACCAATTGCGTTCTTAATTATTAACGCGTCAATTCCATATGTTATTGAAACATTCCAATCAGGAGAAATTTCAGGAGATCCAGGTGGATTAACACATAGATGGATTGTAAAATCATTAATTCCTTTATCATTTATTTTATTAGTAATAACATCTATTGGATTTTTTATTAGAAACTTAAATATATATAGAGGTGTTAATAAAAGAAAATTACATGGTATAGAAGAAGAATTAGCTCACTTAAAAGAAGATACAAATGAGCATAAAGGAGATAACAAATGATTGGTATTATAATGTTCTTTACAGCATTATGTATGCTGTTAATAGGTTTTCCCGTAGCTTTTACTTTTGGTGCTGTTTCTGTAATATTCGGACTAATTGCAGGTGTTGTTGAAATTGGTTTTGATGATGGTTTTGTTTCTGGTCTTTTAGAAGGTTTAGAAGAAGGTATGGCAATGTTTGATTTTATGCCATATAGAATTTTCTCAATTATGCAAAATACTATTTTAATGGCTATTCCTATGTTCATTTTTATGGGAATTGTTTTACAAAAAACAGGTTTAGCAGAACGACTTTTAGAATCAATGGGCTTCTTATTTGGAGAAATTAGAGGTGGAGTTGCAATTTCAACTGTACTAGTAGGTTCACTTCTTGCAGCATCAACTGGTGTTGTTGGAGCTTCTGTTGTAGCAATGGGTGTAATTTCACTTCCTGTAATGATGAAATATAAATATAATACAGAACTAGCAACTGGAACTATTTGTGCCTCTGGAACACTGGGTCAAATTATTCCACCTTCTATTGTATTAATTATTTTAGGTGATGTATTCCAAGTTCCTGTAGGTGATTTATTTGCAGCTGCAATTGGACCAGGACTTATGTTGGTTGGATTATATATTTTATTTATTTTAATAGTTGCTTATTTTAAACCAGAAATGGCTCCAGCTATTCCAGCTGATCCAAGTCGAGGAAACAAGAAAAAACAAGTGCTAAGAGCTTTAATTGATATTATTCCTTCTTTATCACTTATACTAATGGTATTAGGATCAATATTTGCAGGAATTGCAACACCTACTGAATCATCAGCAGTAGGTTGTTTAGGTGCAGTTTTATTAGCTTTAATTTATGGTTCTTTTTCTTTTTCTATGATTAAAGAAGCGGCAAGTGAATCTGTTAAAATTACATCTATGGTATTTGCAATTTTAATTGGTGCGACTGCCTTCTCAATGGTATTTACTTATACTGGTGGAGAAGAATTAGTTGAACACTTTATGACTAGCTTACCAGGTGATACTGTATGGGCATTTATAATCTTTACAATGTTAGCTATATTTATTTTAGGATTCTTTATTGATTTTGTTGAGATTTCATATATTATTATTCCAATTTTAATTCCTATATCAGAAGCTTTAGGAATTAATCCTGTATGGTTTGCAATATTAATTGCTATGAATTTACAAACATCATTTTTAACTCCACCATTTGGGTTCTCACTCTTTTATCTAAAAGGTGTAGTTCCATCTTCAGTTAAAACAATGCAAATTTATAGAGGTGTTTTACCTTTTATTGCAATACAAGTAGGTGTTTTAATCTTACTAGCTGTATATCCAGAGTTCTTTGGAGTAACAGCTTTTCTTAAATAATTATCAAAAATAGTGCCTTTTTAAAAGGTACTATTTAAAATATCACATTATTATCATTTGAAAATGTTAGAATTATGTAAGTTTTTATAAAATAATCATATTTTATATTAAAAATAGACATAAATTTAGAAAAGTATTATAAATGAAAAAACAAATATTCCTTAACAATATCATATTCCAAGACTGCGATATTAATAATTCATTTTCTAAAAACTACCACCATGAGATTTATACTGTACCTCGCCTAGAGTAATACCCTTCCTTTTTATTTAATCACAACTTATACCAAATAGATATACAATAATTATAAACAATAATATATATAAAAATATATACAATAGTATATAGTTAATTTAATATCTTATAAATAAAAATTTAAAGGATAGACTATGTTAGATAAAACATATTCAAAATACCAAGAGATTATTAAAACTAAGATCTCGGAAAAAAATATATTCACAGATAAATTACATACTTTAGTATATGGAACAGATGCATCTTTTTACAGACTTATTCCAAAAATAGTAGTACGAGCTTCAAATGCAAATGAAGTACAGTTTTTAATTCAAGAAGCTTACAAATTAGAATTGCCTATTACATTTAGAGCAGCAGGAACATCTCTTTCGGGTCAAGCTTTAAGTGATAGTATTTTAATTGTTACGAATAGAAGTTTTTCAAAGTTTACAGTAGCTAAAGATTATTCATACATCTCACTTGAACCTGCACTTACAGGAGAACAAGCGAATAATATATTAAAATTTCATGGAAAAAAAATAGGCCCAGATCCTGCTTCAATTTCTACTGCTATGATTGGTGGAATTGCTGCTAATAATGCATCTGGAATGTGCTGTGGAATTGCTCAAAACTCGTATCAAACACTAAAAAGTATTAAACTTATAATGGCTGATGGTACAAGAATAGATACAGGTTGTGAACACTCAAAAAATGCTTTTAGAAAATCTAATTCAGAATTTTTAGATGAATTATCACGCCTTGCAAGAGATACAAAAAATGATAAAGAATTAGAAAAATTAATTAATAGAAAATATAAAATTAAAAATACTTGTGGTTATTCACTTAATGCTTTAGTAGATTTTGATGATGTATTTGATATTTTAGCTCATTTAATTATAGGTTCTGAGGGAACTTTAGCATTTATTGAAGAGATTACATATTATACAGTTGAAGATTATGCAAATAAAGCTTCTGCTTTAATATTCTTTAAAAATATAACGGAAGCCTGTTTAGCAGTTACAAAATTAAAACTTGCAAAAGATGCTAAAAGTATTATTGTTGATGCTGTTGAACTTATGGATAATAAAGCTTTAAAATCAATACAAGATATGAAAGGAATGCCTTCTTATTTAAAAGAATTTGATAATGAAGTTACATCTTTATTAATTGAAACAAGAGCTGAAAATAAAGATAATTTATGGTCTCAAGTTAAAAAAATTGAAGAATCTTTAGAAGAATTTGAACTTATTAGAGACTTAGAATTTACTGATAAAGTAGCTGAATATTCACTATTTTGGAAAATTAGAAAAGGTTTATTCCCAGCAGTTGGAGCGGTAAGAAAGCTAGGAACAACAGTTATTATTGAAGATGTTGCTTATCCTATTGAACATTTAGCAGAAGCAACAATTGAGTTACAAAATTTATTTAAAAAACATGGATATAAAGAAGCATTAATATTTGGACATGCACTTGAAGGAAACTTCCACTTCGTATTTACTCAAGATTTTGGAATTCCTGAAGAAGTAAAAAGATATGATGAATTTATGGATGATGTTACAAAATCTGTAGCAGTAACTTACCAAGGAAGTTTAAAAGCAGAACATGGAACTGGTAGAAATATGGCATCATTTATAGAACTTGAGTGGGGTAAAACAGCTCATAAAACTATGAAAGATATTAAAAAGATTTTTGATAAAAAAGATATATTAAATCCAGGCGTTATTATAAATGATGATCCAAAAGCTCATTTAAAAAATCTTAAAATTTTACCTGCTACTAATCCTATAGTTGATAAATGTATTGAGTGTGGCTTTTGTGAACCTATGTGTCCTTCAAATGAAATTACATTTACTCCAAGACATAGAATTGTTGCAAATAGAGAAATCTCAAGACTTGAAAGCATAGGTGAAATAGAAGAAGCAAATGAATTAAAAGCTGCTTATGTTTATGATGGTTTAGATACTTGTGCTACTTGTTCTTTATGTTCAACTGTATGTCCAGTTGGAATTGATACAGGTGCGTTAACAAAACACTTAAGAGCTGAGAGAATTACACCAATGCAAGGAAAAATTGCTTTTGGAATTGCTAATAATTTCTCAACTACTTTAACAATGATGAAAATTGGTTTAGGTGCATCAAACTTATTACATAAAGTTATTGGTACAAAATATATGCAAGGTTTTACTAATGTTTTAAGATCAACAATTAAATCACCTAAGTGGTCACCGGCACTACCAGCTACTACTACTATTAATACAGACTTTGAGATTAAAGTATCATCAAAAAAAGTAATTTACTTTCCATCATGTATTACAAGAACAATGGGTCAAAGTGCAATGTCTACTGAAGAAAAAACTTTATATGAAACTACTGTTGAATTATTACAAAAAGCAGGGTATCAAATAATTCTACCTGAAAACCTAGAAAGCTTATGTTGTGGAATGCCTTTTTCTTCAAAAGGTTTTACAGCTCAAGCAGATGTTAAATCAGCGCAATTAGAAGATAGATTATTTAAAGTGTCTAATAATGGAGAAATTCCAATTTTATGTGATACTTCTCCTTGTACTAAAAAAATGTTAGAGAGTTTTAAAGGTAATTTAAAACTATATGAACCAATTGATTTTACACTAGAATATTTAGTAAAAGATTTAACTTTTAATCAAATTTCAGACCCAATTGCAATTCATACTACTTGTTCTTCAAGAAAAATGGGACTTCATGAGAACTTTATAAAATTAGCACATATGTGTTCATCTGATGTAACAGTTCCAGCTGATGTTAAATGTTGTGGTTTTGCAGGAGATAGAGGATTTGATTTCCCTGAATTAAATGAATCTGCTTTAAGAAATTTAAAACCAGCACTTAAAAAAGAAATAAAATATGCTTTCTCTACTTCAAAAACATGTGAAATAGGATTAAGTGAATACTCTGGAATTGATTATAATTCAATTTTATACCTAGTAAATAAATGTACCATCTCTAAATAGAGAGGTACATTTAACAAGTTTTTTACCTTAATTTAGCTATTATAATATCTTTAAAAAAGGATATTAATGAATAAAATCTTTCTAAACCTAATTTTCCTAAGCGTTTTTTCATATGCTGGATTAATTAATGCACTTGCAATTAAAGTTAATGATAAAATGATTTCACTTTATGATATTGATGTAACTATGCAAAATAAAAATATTTCAAAAGAAAAAGCAGTATCTTTTTTAGTTGATAAACTTCTTTTTGAAGAAGAATTAGAAAAGAATAACATAAGCCTTGATATTTTTGATGTTAATGATTATTTAGAAAAACTTGCTTCTTTAAATGGTATGGATTTGTATGCGTTCAAATCATTAATTAAACAAAAATACCCAGACTCTACAGTTTTTGATGAAGAAATTAAACAAAAGATATTAAATCAAAAATTAACTCAGGTTTTATTAAGAGGTAATTTGAATATTGCAAATGATGAAGATATGAAAATATATTATGAAAATAATAAAAATATGTTTCAAACTTCTGTTTCAACTAATGTTAGACAATATGCAAGTAAAAATAAAAAAGATTTAATTCAAATTAAAAATAATCCAATGATTATAATAAAAAGTTTAAATATAGTTGATTCCACTTTAGAAAATAATAAACTAAGTTCTCAACTTAAATATATTTTAAATGAAACGCAAGAAGGTAAGTTTACTGCAATTTTCACTTCAAATAAACATTATGTAATGTTATTTATTAAAAAGAAAATTGGACATACTGTTCAAAGTTTTGAATCATCAAAAAATATAATTTTCAGAAATATAATGAAAGATAGAGAGCATAAGTTCTTAAATGAATATTTCAAAAAGAAAAAACTATCAGCTAATATAGAAATAATAAGATAAAAGGAAATAAATGTTTGAAGTAGTAATAGGACTAGAAGTTCACGTTCAATTAAACACAAATACAAAACTATTTTGTTCTTGTGCAACAAGTTTTGGAGCAAAAGCAAATACTAATGTATGTCCAACATGTTTAGGATTACCAGGAGCACTTCCTGTAATAAATAAAGTAGCTGTACAAAAAGCTATTCAATTAGCAAAAGCATTAAATGCACCTGTAAACCAAACATCTGTATTCAATAGAAAAAATTACTTTTATCCAGATTTACCATCAGGTTACCAAATTTCTCAATTTGAAGTACCTGTTGTTGATTTAGGTGAATTAGTAATTGATTTCCCTGATGGAACAAGTAAAACTATTGGAGTTACACGTGCTCACTTAGAAAATGATGCAGGAAAGAGTATTCATGAACATAGTGAATCTAAAGTTGATTTAAATAGAGCAGGAACACCTCTTTTAGAAATTGTATCTGAACCTGATATGAGATCAAGTGAAGAAGTAATTTTATATCTTAAAAAAATGCATTCAATTGTACGATACTTAGGAATCTCTGATGCTAATATGCAAGAGGGATCTTTTAGATGTGATGTAAATATTTCTATAAGACCACATGGTGAAACAAAACTTTATACTAGATGTGAAATAAAAAATATGAACTCATTCAAAAATATTGAAAAAGCAATTAAATATGAAGTAAATAGACATATTGAAGCTTGGGAAGATGGAGTTCATTCAGAAGTAATTGTACAAGAAACAAGACTTTATGATGTAGATAAGAATGAAACTAGATCTATGAGAGGAAAAGAAGATGCTGCTGATTACAGATACTTCCCGGATCCTGATCTTTTACCTTTAATTATTTCTGATGAAATGTTAGCTGAGTTCTCTGTAATTCCTGAACTTCCAGATGAGAAAAAAGCTAGATATGTTAAAGATTATGGAATGAAAGAATATGATGCTTCTGTAATTACTTCAACTCTGGAAATGGCTAAATTTTTTGAAGAAATGATGACTTTAGATATTAAAGCTAAAAATGCAATTACTTGGTTATCAGTTGAATTACCTGCAAGACTAAAAGATGGTATTACTATTATTACTTCTCCAGTTCAAGCAATTAAACTAGCTACAATTGTTAAAAACATTGAAGATGGAACAATTTCAGGAAAAGCTGCAAAAGAAGTTCTTGATTATTTAATGGAAAATGATGTAGAAGTTGAATCTGCTATTGACAAACTAGGTTTGGTACAAGTGTCTGATGATGGAGCTATTTTAGAAATTATTGATGTAATTCTATCTGCAAATACTGATAAAGTAGAACAATATAAAGCTGGTAAAGATAAATTATTTGGTTTCTTCGTTGGTCAAACAATGAAAGCTTCTAAAGGAAGCGCAAACCCGGCTAAAGTAAATGAACTATTAAAACAAAGACTATCTTAAAAATATAGAACCCGAAAGGGTTCTAAACTAAGGAATACTATGACAAATAACAAAGCAACAATTGCTGTAATTGGAGCAGGTAAATGGGGTCAAGCCCTTCATTATGCCTTGTCAGTTGAAAATGAAGTATTCATAACATCAAGAAGCCCAAGAAATATTAAAAACTTTTGTAATTTAGAAAAAGCCTTATCTTGTGATTATTTAATAATAGCAATTCCAGCTCAAGAAATTCATCAATGGTTAAGAGACAATTTTGTTTTTAAAAATCAAAAGATTCTAGTTGCCTCAAAAGGCATCGAAGCTAGTACTGGTAAATTTTTAAATGATATTTATAATGAATTTGTACCAGAATCAAATATTGGATATATCTCAGGACCATCATTTGCATCTGAAGTTGTAAAAGGACTTCCTACTGCTTTAGTTCTAAATACAATCAATAAAGATTTATATAATGAATTCTCAGAGTTTTTTCCAGGATTTATAAAAACATATTATTCTTCTGATGTTATAGGTGCTGAAATAACAGGTGCATATAAAAATGTAATTGCAATTGCCGCTGGTGTTTGTGAAGGTTTAGGATTAGGAAATAATGCAAGAGCTTCACTTATTTCAAGAGGTCTTGTAGAAATGGCAAGATTTGGTAAAACTTTTGGCGCTAAAGATGAAACATTTATGGGTCTTAGTGGAGCAGGAGATTTATTCTTAACAGCTACTTCAACTATGAGTAGAAACTTTAGAGTAGGTTTAGGACTTGCTCAAAATAAAGGTTTAAAACAAATTCTTGAAGAACTAGGAGAAGTTGCAGAAGGTGTTAAAACAGCTCAGGCAATTTATAAAATATCAAATGAAAAAGATATATATACTCCTATTGCTAATGAAGTTAAATTAGTACTTGAGGGTAAAAACCCTAAAGAGAGTCTAAAAGATCTTTTAAGCGATTAATGTGCAAAACATATCTTTAATAAACTTATCTTATTCATTATTACCTTTAATAATAGTAGGATATTTTTATTATAAATATACAGGAAATAAAAGTGAAATTCTTTATTCTACTTTTAGAATGATAAGCCAACTACTTATAATTGGTTATTTTCTTGTATATATATTTGAAAATAAAAACTATGTTTTAGGCCTTGGAATACTTTTATTTATGCTTTTGGTCTCAAGTATAATAATAATGAGAAATACAAAAGACAAATCTTATAAACACTACTCAATAATACTTTTTTCATCTTTTTTTTCATCACTAATAAATCTTATATTAGTTCTTTATTTTGTATTAGAATTAAAATCATATGAACCAAGTATAATTATTCCAATAGCTGGAATGATATTTGCAAATACTATGAACTCTATTTCTATATGTATTGAGAGATTTGAGAAAGAGATTCAAACTTCATCGTTCATCAAAGCTAGAGAATCTTCATTTAAAGCCTCTATGATACCTCAAATCAACTCACTTCTTGCCGTTGGTTTAGTCTCACTACCTGGTATGATGACTGGACAAATATTATCTGGAATTGATCCTCTAATAGCAGTACGATATCAAATTATGATTATGATTATGTTACTTTCAACAGCAGGTTTATCTAAAATAATATACTTTACACTTATAAACAAATTAAATCCTTTTACTAAGCATTAATCTACTTTAGATAAAATAATTAAATATATATTTATTTTTTTAAAGGCTTAATATGAAAACTAAAATACTTTTAATACTATTATTATCTTTTAATCTTTATGCACAAAAAGATTATGTTATCTCTTTAGCTGAGATTCCAAAATATAAACAAGATTTCAAACATTTTAAATATGTTAACAAAGATGCAAAAAAAGGTGGAATATTTAAATTATCTGCACGTGGAACTTATGATTCTTTAAATCCTTTTATTTTAAAAGGAATTGCAGCTAATGGAATAGGGCTTATTTATGATTCTTTGATGCAAAGATCATTAGATGAATCTTCTGTTTATTATCCACTTCTTGCTCAAAATATCGAAGTTGCCCCAAACAATTTTTGGGTTAAATTCTATCTAAATCCAAATGCTAAGTTCTCTGATGGAGTTCAAGTTAAAGCTAGTGATGTTAAATTTACTTTTGATACTTTAGTTTCAAAAGCTTCACCTGTTTATAAACAATATTATTCTGATGTTAAAGATGTTGAAGTTATAAATGATCTAACTGTTAAATTTAATTTTAAAACAAATAAAAATAAAGAATTAGCCCTAATTTTAGTATCTTTGAGTATTTTACCAGAGCATTTTTATAAAAATATAGACTTTAAAAAATCATCAAATCTAAAAGCTATAGGCTCAGGTCCTTATATTATTGACAAATATGAGTTTGGTAAATATATACAGTTTAAAAGAAATAAAAACTATTGGGCAAAAGATTTAAATGTAAATGTAGGATCATATAATTTCAATAAAATTAAATACGATTATTATAAAGATCAAACAGTAACGCTAGAAGCTTTTAAAAGTGGTGAATTTGATTTTAGACAAGAATATACTTCAAAAACTTGGGCAACTATGTATAAGGGTAAAAATTTTAAAAATGGAAACATAATTAAAGAAAATAGAGTACACAAAAATGCTCAAGGTATGCAAGCTTTTGTTTTTAATTTAAGAAATCCTTTGTTTTCTTCACTTGAAACTAGAAAAGCTATAAACTTAGCTTTTGATTTTGAGTGGACAAATAAAAAATTATTTTATTCACAATATAAAAGATCAAATTCATATTTTGAGAATAGTGAATTAAAATCATCTGGACTTCCTTCAAAAGATGAATTAAAACTATTAAATCCTTTAAAAGATTTAATTCCAGTTTCTGTATTTACAAAAAAGTTTAAAAACAATGTTACTAATGGAAAAGGAAATATTAGAATACAACTAAGATATGCTTTAAAAATATTAAAAAAAGATGGTTGGAAATTTGAGAATAAAGTTTTAGTGAAAAATGGTAAAAAATTTGAATTTGAAATAATTTTATATCAACCCGCATTTGAAAGAGTTGTTCAGCCTTTTATTAAAAACCTTAAAAAAATAGGAATTATCGTTAAACTAAAAGTTTTAGATGCAGTATCGTATACAAATAGAGTAAAAAACTTTAATTACGACATGATTGTTTCTTCTTTCCCTGTATCTTTGTCACCAGGAAATGAGTTATATTCTTTCTGGGGAGAAAAAAGTGCAGATATTATTGGAAGCAGAAATCACTTAGGGATTAAAAATAAAGCTGTTGATATTTTAATAAATGAAATTGTAATTGCTCATAATAGAGCAGATTTAATAACAGCTGTAAAAGCCCTAGATAGAGTAATGTTAAACAATTATTATCTAATTCCTCAGTGGTATAATGCATCATATAGAATTGCTTATTGGAATAAGTTTGTACAACCAAAAGTTCAAGCCAAATATGACATAGGCATGTTTACTTGGTTTTTTAAAGATGAATATTTAGAAAATGATATGAACTAATGTCTTCATATATTTTAAGAAGACTATTATTTATAATTCCAACTCTTATAGGAATTATGACTATTAATTTTTTTATTGTTCAAACAAGTCCAGGTGGGCCAGTTGAGAAAATGATACTTCAAATTCAAGGTGAAAAAGATACAGCGCTTAATAGAATTACAGGAGGAGGTGACTCAGAAGTATCAACTCAATCATCAAACAATTATCAAGGATCAAAAGGTTTAGATCCTGATTTAATTAAAGATATTGAAGAACTATATGGTTTTGATAAACCAATAATTGAGCGATATTTTTTTATGTTAAAAAGCTATTTTTTCTTTGATTTTGGAGACAGTTTTTTTAAAAACTCAAGTGTTATAGATTTAGTTAAAGATAAACTACCAGTCTCTATCTCTTTAGGAATATGGTCTACATTAATAATATATTTTATATCTATTCCTTTAGGAATAAAAAAAGCTTTAAATCATGGAAGTAAATTTGATATATATTCTTCAACAATTATAATCTTAGGATCAGCAATTCCAGGCTTTTTATTTGCTATTTTATTAATAATTATTTTTGCTGGAGGGAATTATTTAGACCTTTTCCCTTTAAAAGGAATTGTAAGTGATAACTTTGATTCTTTATCTATTTTTGAAAAAATAAGAGATTATTTTTGGCATATGGCACTTCCTATAACTGCTATGGTAATAGGTGGATTTGCAACTTTAACTATGTTAACTAAAAATTCTTTTTTAGATGAAATTGGAAAACAATATGTTTTAACTGCAAAAGCTAAGGGTTTGAGCGAGAATATAGTTTTATATAAACATGTATTTAGAAATGCCATGTTAATTATAATTTCTGGTTTTCCAGCTGCATTTATATCTATGTTCTTTACAGGATCACTCTTGATAGAGATTATATTTTCACTTGATGGAATAGGACTATTGGGTTTTGAAGCTGCTTTATATAGGGACTATCCAGTAATGTTTGCTACTTTATATATCTTTACTTTAATGGGATTACTAGTATCACTACTATCAGATTTAGTTTATACTTTTGTAGATCCAAGAATAAATTTTGAGAAGAACTAATGAATAAAATATTAGAAAAAAGAATCAATATATTTAAAAACAATAAAAGAGCTTATTATTCATTATGGATATTTTCTTTTCTATTTATAATCACACTTGGTGCGGAATTCATTGCAAATGATAAACCTATATTTTTAAAATATAAAAATGAAATCTATATGCCTGTTTTTAATTCTTATGCAGAAACTACTTTTGGTGGAGACTTTGAATCCGAAGCTGATTATAGAGATGAATATGTGCAAGAACTTATTAATAAGAATGGATATATGATTTGGCCACTAATTAGATATTCGTATCATACTGTTAAATTAGACTCTGAAGAAGCTTTTCCATCAACTCCAAGTCTAAATAACCTTCTTGGAACTGATGACCAAGGTAGAGATGTAATGGCTAGAATCATTTATGGTTTTAGAATATCTATATTATTTGGACTTATATTGACTATCTTTTCTTCAATAATTGGAGTAGCAGCAGGTGCAATACAAGGATATTATGGAGGATATATAGATTTATTTGCTCAGAGATTTATTGAAATTTGGTCAGGACTTCCTACTTTATATCTTTTAATGATTTTAGCTAATTATGTAGAACCATCTTTTTGGTGGTTATTAGGTCTATTATTACTATTTTCTTGGACTGCTTTAGTTGGAGTAGTTCGTGCAGAATTTTTAAGAGCTAGAAACTTTGAATATGTAAAAGCAGCAAGGGCTTTAGGACAAAGTGATTTTAATATTATGAAAAAACATATTTTACCAAATGCTTTAATTGCAACGGTAACATTTATGCCTTTTATTTTATCAGGAAGTATTACAACACTTACTTCTTTAGACTTTTTAGGTTTTGGATTACCTGCTGGAAGTCCTAGTTTAGGTGAACTTTTAGCTCAAGGAAAAGCGAATTTACAAGCTCCTTGGTTAGGATTATCTGCTTTCTTTATTTTATCATTATTATTATCTTTATTAGTATTTATAGGTGAGGGATTTAGAGATGCTATGGACCCACGAGTACAGGAAAATTAAATGAAAACTATACTAGAAATTAAAAACTTAAATATTAAAATAAATAATAAAATATCTATTTTAAAAGATATTGATATAGAGATAAAAGAGTCTCAAACTCTGGCTCTTGTAGGTCAAAGTGGAAGTGGAAAATCTATGTTAGCTCATAGTATTTTAAATCTACTTCCAAGAGGTGCTAATTTTTCACTTGAAGGTGAAATATATTTTAATGATAAAAACATACTGAATTATTCAAAAAAAGATTTACAACATTTAAGAGGTAATGAAATTTCTATGATTTTTCAAGAACCTATGAGCGCATTAAATCCTTTGCATAAAATTGAGAAACAAATAGCTGAGATTATTTATGCTCACAATTTAATTTCAGACAAGGAGATAAAAAAACAAGTATTCGATTTATTACATAAAGTAGAACTAGATAAATATGGTTCACTAGAAAAAATAGCAAATGCTTATCCACACGAACTTAGCGGTGGACAGAGACAAAGAGTAGTAATTGCTATGGCAATTGCTAATAAACCAAAACTTTTAATAGCAGACGAGCCTACAACTGCTTTAGATTTAACAATACAGTTTCAAATACTAAAACTTTTAGAGAAACTAAAGTTAGAGTATAAAATGTCTATTTTATTAATTACTCATGACTTAAAAGTAGTAAAACAGTTCTGTGATTATATTTATGTAATAAACGAAGGTGAAATTGTAGAACATAATGAAAAAAATGAATTATTCTCAAACCCTAAAAAAGAATATACTCAAATGCTTTTAAAAAATATAAAATCATCAAATGAATTTAATGAAAAGAATAAAAATACTATTTTAGAAATTAAAAACTTAATCGTTAAATTTCCAATTACAAAAGGAATATTTAAAAGAGTTGTAGATAATTTCATAGCTGTAAATGATATAAGTTTTACACTTTATGAAGGGCAGAGTTTTGGAATAATAGGTGAGAGTGGAAGTGGAAAATCTACTTTAGCTCAAGCTATTTTAAAATTAGAAAAATCTGAAGGTGAAATTATATATTTTGAGAAAGATATAAATAGTATTAATAAAAAAGAATTAAGAGAATTAAGATCTTCTATGCAAATAGTATTCCAAGATCCTTTTAATTCACTAAATCCAAGAATGTCTGTTTATGAAATAATAAAAGAAGGTTTAGATATCCATACTTCTTTACATGAAGAAGAAAAAGTCTTAAAAGTAATTAATATATTAAATGAAGTTTCTATGCCTATTGATTCATTAAATAAGTATCCTCATGAATTCTCCGGAGGACAGCGACAAAGAATAGCTGTAGCAAGGGCTTTAATTTTAGAACCAAAATTATTGATTTTAGATGAACCTACTTCTGCTTTAGATAGACAGGTACAGTTTCAATTATTAGAACTTTTAAAATCTTTACAAAAGAAGTATAATTTAACATATATATTTATTTCACATGATTTAGAAGTAATACAAAGCATATGCAATAGAGTTGCGGTTATGAAAGAAGGAAAAATTGTTGAAAATAATTATGTTAAAGAATTATTTTCAAATCCAATTCATTCTTATACAAAAGAATTAATACAAGCCTCAAAATAGGAGAAAAATGAAATACTTAACTATAATTATATTTTTATTTATATCTTTAAATGCAGATAAGAACTGGATAAAACTAGATTCAAATGATATGATAGATATTGAAGATAAAAAAAATAAAAAAACATTTAAAGCTAGTGATATTAATGTATTAGAGTTGATACAAGGTCTTCAAAACCCAAAAAAACTTCTAAGTAAAGAACTAGGTAATAACTTTATCAAACTAGATAAAGATGATAAAAAAATATCTTCAAATCATAAAGTAAGAAAAATATATTATAAAAATGGGAAAACTAAACTCTCAATTACTTATTTAAAAAACAAAAAAGATGGTATCCAAAAAGAGTATTATTCAAATGGTTCGTTAATGGTAAAAACATATTATCTAAATGGAAAAAAACATGGAGTTGAAACGATATATGAAGAAGCTGGAAAAATATATAAAACAAAATTTTATAGATATGGAAAACTTCAAGATTAAAAAACAAGGCTAAATATGAATAAATTATATGGAACAATGATTTTTTTCTTTTATTTTATTAAATATCCTTTAGTAATATTTTTACCTATTTTATATCTTTACTTAGATTATCCAAATGATATAATATTAAATATTCTATATTTTATTTCTTTTGCTTTGATAATAAAAGATATCTTTTTTCCACTTGATAATTGTACATTAAAGAATAAATAACTATTTATTCTTATGTATTTCACCCCATAAATAAAGTGATTTTAAAATAGGTTTTAGGCTTTGTCCATAAGTAGTTAAAGAGTATTCAACTTTTGGAGGAACAACGGCATAAACTTCTCTATGTACGATTCCATCTTTTTCTAATTCCCTTAGTTTTTGAATTAACATTTTTTGAGTAGTATTAGGTAATAGTTTTTCTAATTCATTAAATCTTTTTTTCTCAGCTCTTAAATACCATAAAATCAATATTTTCCACTTCCCTGCTAATACTTCTATTGCAGTTTCAACTGGACATATATCTCTTTGTTTATCAATTTTTTTATTCATTTAATTCCTTAAGAACTATTTATCATATACCCACTAAAAAGACAGTACCTATGTAAAATGTAAGTTCTTGTTATTATATATCATTTAAGATAAAGTATTGATATAAATAAAAAGGACCATTATGAAAGCATTTTTAGTTGAAAAATCTGAAGATAAAATATTTACTTCAGCTGTTAAAGAAATTGAAATACCAGAAATAGGTGAAAATGAAGTACTTATTAAAACTACTTATTCATCTTTAAATTATAAAGATGCTTTATCATCAATTGGGAATCCAGGAGTAACAAGAGTTTTTCCTCATGTAACAGGTATTGATGTAGCAGGGACTGTATATAAATCTAATTCAAAAGATTTTGAAGAAGGCGAAGAAGTTATCGTAACTGGTTACGATTTAGGAATGAATACTAATGGGGGACATAGTGAATATGTAAAAGTTCCAGCTTCTTGGATTATTAAAAAACCTTCAAACATATCTTTAAAAGAATTAATGATTTATGGAACAGCTGGTTTAACAGCAGCTCTAAGTGTAAATGAATTATTATCTAATGGTATAACAAAAGGTGAAGTTTTAGTTACAGGAGCAACAGGTGGAGTAGGTAGTATATCTCTAGCAATCTTAACAAAACTTGGATTTGACGTAATTGCTTTATCTGGAAAAGAAGATAAAATTCCTTACTTAAAATCTTTAGGTGCAAAAGAAGTAATTCTAAGATCTACTTTTGAAGAGGTAAATAAAAAACCTATGTTAAAAGAAAGATTTGATGCTGTAATTGATACTGTAGGTGGAGATATTTTAGCTCATGCACTAAAACAAATAAAATATAATGGAGTTGTTACTTGTTGTGGTTTAACATCATCATATGAACTTAATACTAATGTATTTCCATTTATATTAAGAGGTGTAAGATTAATTGGTATTGATTCAGTTGAAGCAACTTTAGAGAAAAAAGCAGCTGCTTGGAAAAAAATAGCTAGTGATTTTAAAATAAATACTTTAGATGAATTAACAAATGAGATTTTTTTAGAAGAAATTCCTAAAGCTTTTGAAAAAATATTATCTTCAAAAGCAACAGGACGATATTTAGTTAAATTCTAATCTGCACATTTTGCTTCTGGGCAAAGGTTTATTTCAATATTTACATTTTGAGCATAATCTTTTCCCCAGTCATGCAAGTCTTCTAAAATAGGAATTAACTTAGCACCATAGGCTGTTAATTCATATTCTACTTTTGGAGGAACTACTGGATGAACTATTCTTTTTACTATTCCTACTTCTTCTAATTCTCTTAGTTGCTGCGTTAGCATTTTTTGAGAAATTTTAGGAATTGCTTTTTTTAATTCACCATTTCTTTGTATTCCATTTTTTAAAGACCATAAAACCATACTTTTCCATTTTCCCCCAATAATATCAGTTGAGAATTGAAAATAACAGCTATATTCTTTTTTATCCATACATTTATCCTTTAAATAATTTTAGCTCCAAATGGCTTACAGGAACCTAAAAGTAACTATATAACTTTTAGGTACATACTTGACAATAGGTTTCTTAACTGCTAAAATCCTATTAAATTTAAAGGATTATAAAATGAGTAAATATATTAACTTAACAAATGATAATTTCGAAGCAACAACTAAAGAGGGTGTTTCTTTAGTTGATTTCTGGGCACCATGGTGTGGGCCTTGTAGAATGATTGCTCCAGTAATTGAAGAATTAGCTGAAGATTTTGACGGAAAAGTAAATATTTGTAAAGTAAATACTGATGAAGAACAAGATTTATCAGTTAAATTTGGAATTAGATCAATTCCTACTATTTTATTTATGAAAGATGGAGAAGTTGTTGATACTATTATTGGTGCAACTTCTAAACAAGCATTAACTGATAAAATTAACTCACTAATCTAAGAATAAGGACTTTTAAAGTCCTTTTCTTTATATTCCCCACTCAAAGCCTTATCTACTTAATAATTTCAGTCTTTATATTAAAATAATTTGCTAAAATGTTTTAATAAAGAAGAGGAAATATTATGAAACAATTTTTAGAAGAATCAAAAAAAATATCTCATGAAATAGCTAGTTTATCTTCTGCGATAAAAACAAAAGTTTTAAATGAAATGGCTGATGCTTTACTTCAACATTGTGATTATATTATTACTCATAATGATATTGACATTAAAGAAGCCAAAAAAAATAATTTAAGCCATGATATTGTTGATAGATTATTATTAACAGCTACAAGAGTAGAATCAATGTCTCAAGCTATAAAAGAAATAGCTGCTTTAAAAGAGCCTGTTGGAAGAATACTTGATGGTTGGGTAACACAAGATAATTTAAATATCCAAAAAGTATCAGTACCTATTGGTGTTGTTGCTATTATTTATGAAAGCCGTCCAAATGTAACTTCAGATACAGCCGCTTTATGTTTTAAAAGTGGAAATGTTTGTGTTTTAAAAGGTGGAAAAGAAGCTCGACATTCTAATTTAGCAATAGCAAATGTATTAAAAGAAGTTTTAGCAAAAAATAAAATCTCTACAAATGCAATTTCTTTATTACCAGATTCTACAAGAGAAGGCGTGGCTAAATTAATTAAAGAAAATAAATATGTTGATTTAATAATTCCAAGAGGTGGAGCTGCTTTAATTAAATATATCTCAGAAAACTCTTCTATTCCTGTTATTAAACATGATAAAGGTTTATGTCATACTTTTATTGATAAAGATGCTAACCACGAAAAAGCTATTGAAATAGTATTAAATGCAAAATGTCAAAGACCTGGTGTTTGTAATGCCATGGAAACTCTTTTAGTTCATACAGATGTAGCAGCATATATTTTACCACCTTTATATGAAGCTTTTATGAACGAAGGAACTGAACTTAAAGGTTGTGATGATACAAGAAAGTATATAAACATTCAATGTTGCGAACATGAAGATTATGATACTGAATACTTAGCTAATAAATTAAATATTAAAATAGTTAAAAATGTAGATGAAGCTATTTTTCATATAAACAAATATGGTTCAGGACACTCAGAAGCTATTTTAAGTGAAAACTATAGTACAGTAAATAAGTTTTTAGATATTGTTGATGCAGCTTGTGTATACGCAAATGCTAGTACAAGATTTACTGATGGTGGATCATTTGGGTTAGGTGCTGAAGTTGGTATTTCTACAAATAAACTTCACGCAAGAGGACCTATGGGAATAAATGATTTAACTACATATAAATATAAAATATATGGAAATGGTCAAAGTAGAAAATAGAAAATAGAAATGATAAACTAGAATAAAAAATATTCTAGTTTATTATAAACTCATAAAGTAATTCTTATTAAAAAATATAAAACTATTGTTGACTAAATACTAATTTAAGTGCTAAAGATAATAATACAAAAGAAGTTAAATAATTTAATATTTTTGAAAAAATAGGTTTCTCTAAAAGTTTTTTCCCAAAAATAGATGCAATAAAACCAATTGAAGTAAATACAATTAAAGTCATAGTTAATAATATTAGTCCTAAAATAATCATTTGAGAAGATATTTCTAAAGATGAACTTTTATTTACAAACTGAGGTAAAAAAGCTAAAAAGAATATTGATACTTTTGGGTTTAAAATATTCATTAAAAAACCTTTTAGATATAAAGCTTTTAATTCTTTTTTCTCTTCTTTTGTAGAAATATGTAAAAGATCATTTCTATGAATAAATGTTTGATATGAAATATATAAAAGATAAATAGCTCCAAGATATTTTAAAATATTAAAAGCTAGTTCTGAGTTTTGGAAAATAAGTGAAATTCCTAAAGCAGCTGCAAGCGTATGAAATATAATACCAGAAGACAAACCTAGTGTTGTTACAAATGAAGATTTTTTACCTTTCGTAATTCCAATTGTCATAACATATATATTATCTGGACCTGGACTTAAACATAATAAAAAAGAAGCCCCTAAAAACAGTAAAACATTCAATAAATCCATTAGTCAATCCTTATAAGATTTAAGTATACTATATATTAATGACATTAAGATGTAAGAAAAGAGGTTTATTATGGAAAATATTATTTATACTAATATTATTAAAAGTCCTATAGGTGATTTATTTGCTGCAAATATAAATCAAGAATTAATTATTCTAAGTTATTATGAAAAAGACATAGCAAAAGAACAAATAAAACTCTTACAAAAAGAATATAAATATACTGAAGTCATTGAAAACAAAAAAGACTTTGAACTCTTAGAAAAAGAATTAGATGAATATTTTCATCATCATAGGACTTCTTTTACTGTTCCTTTTAAAGTATCAGGAACAACTTTTCAAAAAGATGTATGGAAGGTTTTATCAAAGATTCCTTACGGAAAAACAATATCTTATAAAGAAGAAGCGATAAGTATTAACAAAGCTTCAGCTTTTAGAGCAGTCGCAAATGCGAATGGAAAAAATAAGATTATAATTATTATTCCATGTCATAGAGTTATATCTTCATCAGGAAAACTATCTGGATACTCAAGTGGAGGTCCTAAAGTAAAAGAATTTTTAATTAATTTAGAAAAGAAAAAGATTCTTTTTTAAGAATATTTTTCATACCACCATTTGAACACTTTTTTCCTTTAGACTCTTTATTAAGGAGTCTTTCATGTCTTACAGATATAAACGATATATCTCATATATTATAATTACTTTTTTTGTAATGATTATGCCTTTTATTACAATAAATGGAAATCATCTTTTACTTTTATCATTTGATAAAATGGTCTTTCATTTTTTAGGTCTTTCATTTAATATGGATGAATTATATATAATGCCTTTTTTATTAATGTCTATGTTTTTATTTATTTTTGCCATTACTTCTATAAAAGGGAGAATTTGGTGTGGTTGGGCCTGTCCACAAACTATATTTAGAACTATATATAGAGATTTAATTGAATCTACTATTTTAGATCTGAGAAAAATAAAGAATAAACAAAAAGATATTAAATATAATAAACTCTCAAAATATCTAAAAAAATACTTATCTTTAATTATTTGGTTTATTCTTTGTTTAATTATTTCTCTAAACTTTTTATTATATTTTATAGCAAGCGAAGATCTGTTTTCTTATATTAAAAATCCAAATGATCATAAACTTTTATACTCTTTTATATTGGGAATTGCAGCTTTTTTATTTTATGATATTGTATTTTTAAAAGAAAACTTTTGTACATATATGTGTCCATATGCAATGATGCAATCAGCTTTATTTGATAAAAATACGACTCAAGCTTTATATAATTATAATAGAGGTGGAAAAATTTATAAAAAAGCTGAGAAAACTATATTTAATATTAAAGATTTTGCGGAATCATCTTCTGAGTGTACTACTTGTGAGGCCTGTGTAAAAATATGTCCTGCTAATATTGATATTAGAAAAGGCCTTCAAATAGAGTGTATTAATTGTCTTGAATGCGTAGATGCCTGTACTACCGTAATGGGAAAACTTGATAAAAAGAGTCTTGTTATTTGGAATAGTCCAAATGAAACATTTAATAATATATATACAAAATTATTTAATAAAAAAAGTGTAATGTATATGATTACAATATCCTTAGCTTTAATTTTAGCTTTTGTAACAGCTCAGAAAAAAGAGCCTTTTATTTTACATATAAATAAAACTACTTCTTTATATAACATCAAAGGAAAGATTGTAAGTAATAATTATATTCTTACTTTTCATAATCGTTTAGATAAAAAATATACTTATAAAATAAAAATAGATAATAAAGATTTTTCTATTAAAAGATTAAAAGAGATTACACTTGAGCCAAATAAAAGAAGAAGAACGGTATTCATAGTGCAAACTAAAAAAAGACTATTTTTATCTGATGTAAAAGATACAACTATAAAACTAAATATTACGGCGTTCATAAAAGAAGATGAAAGTATAAAAATACATAAAGTTATTTCTTTTATTTATCCAAAAAATACTTTATTTAGGTAAATACAGGGTGAAAAGCGCACCCTTCTTTATATTTTTAGCTTCTATTTTTCCTGCAAAAGTATTTTCAATAATTTCTTTTGCCATAAATAAACCAATACCAGTTCCTTCTTCTTTTGAAGTTTTATATGCTTTAAATAATGAGTTTATATTTTTAATTCCGCCAGCATTATCTTCTATTTCTATTATAACCTCAGCTGGTGTTTTTGACGTTCTTATTTTTATAAGTGGTTTTTCTATATTCTTTAGTTCATCTTTTGCATTAGATAATATAATTAATAATACTTGAGATAATTCATTTGATATTCCATATATATAAATATCATCATTTAAAGAAAAATCAAAGTCTATTTCTATTCTATGTTTATCTAAGTCTGATGAAATAATACTAAGTGTTCTAGTAATAGATTCTTTTAATAAAAAGTCTATTTTAATCTTTGATGGTTCATAAAACTCTTTAAAGTCCGTAATAGTTCTTGATAAGTATTCTATTTGTGTAAAAGCTTGATTATATTTTTTCTCCATATATTCATTACTTAGAGTGTCCTTCTTATATGCTTTCTTTATATTCATTAGTATATATGAAAGATTATTTAAAGGCTGTCTAAACTGATGTGATATATTTGCAATCATTTCTCCTGCTTTTGCAAGTTTGCTTTGATGTAATATAAGATTCTCGTACTCAATATTTTGATTCTGTAAATATTTATACGAATAAGAAATTGAAATAGTGAATATAAGAGCTTCAAGCCCAAAAGCTAAAAGAACTATGTCTATATATGTATTTTGTATATATATCTCTTTAAAGCCAGTAAAATAGAAGAATAAACATATACATGACCAAGATACAACATATATAGATTTAGCATATATATTTTCTTTTAAATTAAATAGTAAAGTAATAGATAATATAAAATAGATAATAGTATATGGAAGATATTCAAATAAAATATAATGGTAAAAAGCAGTTGATATTATAAGGGATGTGAAGATAGTATATATATACAGTTCTTTTTGATTATTAAGTTTTAATGATATTCTACCTTTTGAATAAGCAAAAGAAAATACTATCGCAAAAATAGAAGCTAAAAGTAAAGCTATATCTTCATATATATACGTAAACTTAAACATATTACTATATGAAAGTATATATATAAGTGAACATACTTGTAATAGACAATAAGATATATATACTAAGTCTTTTGAATATATATATCTAACAGCTGTTGATACTATAGTCATAAATACTATTCCATATATCATTCCATATAGTAAAACTTCAGCCATTTCAGCATTCAATTTTATATCCTGATCCTGAAAGGTTAGATATAGAGGCTTGTGGAAGTTTTCCCTTTAATGTTTTAACTAGTGTTTTAATAGCGTCTTTACTCATTACATCATCACACCATACATAAGCTTCTATTTCTTCATAGTTCACATATCTATTTTTGTTTTTAAGTAATAGTTCGAGTAGGGCTATTTCTTTAGCTCTAAGTTTAATAAGTCTTGTATCTATATATAGGCTTTTATTAACATAATCAAATATATAATTATCTTTTAGTGTATATATAGACTCTTTTACTATATTTTTACAGCAGGTATTAAGTGTAGACATTAAATCATTCTCGCTAACTGGTTTAATTAAATACTTAACAAGTGATAACTCTATGCTTTTTAATAAGTATTCTTTATGTGAGTATGCGCTAATTATAATAATCTGAATTAAAGAGTCTTTTTCTCTTATTCTTTGCACTAAATCTAAACCTGATACTTTAGGCATTTGTATATCAGTAATAATAATATCTGGTTTGTATTTTATATATAGTTTATATGCATCATGAGCATTTGAAGCTTCATATATATGCTCAAACTTATCGTTCAAGTATTCACATATATTTTCTCTTGTTATTTCATCATCTTCAACTATAAGTAATTTAATATTTTTCATATATCAATTGTAACATACTCAAGAATTTAAAACCTCTTTTTCGCTACAATCTAAGAAAAAATATATAAGGTTTTAAATGATTAATAAATCAATATTTAGAGAGTATGATATTAGAGGTATTGTAGGTAATGACTTAAATGAAAAAAGTATTAAATTACTTGGATATTATTTAGGTCTTGAAATACTTAAAAAAACAAATATAAAAACACCTTATGTAGCTGTAGGTTATGATGCAAGAACTCATAGTCCTGAACTATTCTCATATTTATGTTCTGGTTTTAATCAAGCTGGATGTAAAGTATTAGGAATGGGTATGGTAGCAACTGGTGTTAATTATTTTGCAGCATATCAAGAGTTTAACGGTATTACAGCTAATGCTTCTGTAATGATTACAGGTTCTCACAATCCAGCACCTTATAATGGATTTAAAATTACTATTAATAATGCACCATTTTTTGGTGAAGAGATTACTGCTTTAGGTTCTACAATGATAGAAAATCAAGATAAAGTAATTGATGCTAATGATGATTTTATTACTATTGATACAATTAGCGTATATATAGACTATATGATAAAAGAGTTCGCACATCTTAAAGGTATGAGTGAGCGATTATTCTTTGATTGTGGTAATGGTGTTGCGGATACTGTATTAACTGCTATTTTAGATAAATTAGAATTAAACTATAAAGCTATATATACTACTCCAGATGGAACATTCCCAAATCATCATCCAGATCCAAGTGTTGAAGAAAATATACAAGAAGTATATAAAGCTCTTGAGGGTGAATTTGATTATGGTTTTGCTTATGATGGTGATGCTGATAGAATTGCTTTTTTAACTAAGCAAAACAATGTTAAAGGTGATATTCTTGCTCTCTTATTTGCTAAAACTATGACTAACCCAGTAATTATTGGTGAAGTAAAATGTACACAAGTAATGTATGATGTAATTAATGAAACTGGTACAGCTATTATGTATAAAACAGGGCATTCAAACTTAAAAGTAAAAATTAAAGAAGTAAATGCTGATATGGCTGCTGAGGTTTCAGGACATATTTTCTTTAATGATAGATATTACGGTTTTGATGATGCGGTATATGCAACACTTAGAATTTTAGAATTAATTTTAAACGGAATGAAAGTAGATGAAGAAATTGCAAAACTTCCAAAAGTATTCTCAAGTGAAGAAATTAAAGTAGAAACTAGCGATGAAGAAAAGTTTTTACTAATGGATAAAATAAAAGAATTATTACAAAACCCTCCAGCTTCTATGCCTAAAATTAAAGATATCATTGATATTGATGGTGTAAGAGTAAACTTTGAAAATGGTTGGGGATTAGTTAGAGCTTCTAATACAACTCCTGTGCTTGTAACAAGATTTGAAGCTTCTAGTATTAATTTATCAAAACTTTACGAAACAGAGCTAAATAAATTGATTGAAAACGCTAAAAAAGAATTATAAGAATTTAAAGAAATAGTTTTAAACTATTTCTTTAAAGATTTTGAGTATAAAGAACTTGATTGAGAAATCCATTTCTCTTGGGATATTTGTTTTTCTATTCCTAAAAAAACTTCAACCCATTCTAAATTTTTATTTGTCCACTTTGAAATTTGCTCAAAATGAAATATTCCTAATTTATTAAGTTCATTTTCTAAAGCTTCATTAATACCTCTAACTTCAGTTAGATTATCTTTTCCAGAACGCTTAGGTAAAGATAAAATTAATGGTTTATGATATATATTGCATTGATTTTTAAAAATAGGATTTAGTTTTACTTTTTTAGTATATGCTTTTGTAGTTCCAAACATATAACCTAAGTAAAAAGCAATAGCCGAAGAAATAGTCATGAAAACTAATATATTTATAATTGTACCTGTCATTCTTATTCCTTAATAATATTAAATTCAACTCTTCTATTTAAAATAGAATAACCGCCATTGTTTTTAACTAAAGGTTTTGACTCACCATAACCTTTTGAAGAAACTCTCTTTTCATCAATACCTAAAGAAATTAAAACTTTTTTAACACTATCCGCTCTTTGTTCTGAGATATTCATATTAAAAGCTTTTTTTCCTTTTGAATCTGTATGTCCAGCTACTTCAATTTTAATATTTTTATATTCTTTTAAAATATTTGCAATATTAGAAATTGTTTTTTTACTTTTTTTAGTAGGACTTGTACTCATTCTTTTAAAAGAAATTTTATTAGTTTTTAAAATTAAATTTATTTTTTCCTGAACCTCTTGAGGATCAACAGTTTTCTCTTCCATCTTAACTTCTTTAACTACAGAAGTTTTATCCATCTCTTTATTTTCAATTGAAGATGAAATTTCAAGTTCATTTTTTTCTGTATCTTTTAATTTATCTTGAATAATTAATAAATTATTTTTAGCAGCAGAAGTAGCAGTAATAATATCTTCATCTTTTATAATATTAATATCATCAATATTAATATCATTAGATATTTCTTCTTTTACAATTATTTCTTTTTCTACTTTTTTACTATCTTCTACATCATCAGAAGAAAAAGTAGAAAAGAAAGAAGAATCTTTTACAGAAGCAATAGTCTTTGAAATTCTCTCATTTAATTTCATATCATTTTGAATTAAACTCTCATCTAATTCATTATAAATACAAACAAAAGCACTTAAAAACCAGAAGATTATTAAGATAAAT
>JABSOL010000047.1 GCA_013215985.1 Campylobacteraceae bacterium | reverse complement strand
ATTTGTATCATCTGTATTTTTATAGTTCTAATAATATACAGCACTATTATCTCTAAATCTTAAATATAAACCTATATTCATAATATAAATCTCTTCAAATGAGAAACTAGTCCAGATTGTATAAGTTTGTGTATCTACTTGATTATTCTAATAATCTTTTATGTAGAAATATCATTTTTATTTAATGTGTTTACCCACTTATTATAAAACAGACAAAAAGGATCTACAATAATGTATTTAACATCTCTAGTATTTTGATTAAATTTAGATATTACTTTTATAAACCCTATATCAATTAATTCATCTAATGCAATACGAAGTGTTTTATTATAAGATAGTATTTTTAATTTACTTTCAAGTTCTACATTTGTATAACCAGCTTGTTTATTACATAAAATATCTACTAGATTCTTATGATATGCATGTTTGTCATAAAACAGAGTTTTGAATACAATGTCATACTCTCCATATAAAGGAGTATTTATTCTAAAAAATATTTTATCAATGTTTACGAAGAAAGAAAGTTTTACATCTAAATACGTAAGATACTTAGCAACTCCTCTTAATCTCATGTATAGTTCTGTAATCTTTTTTTCATCAATATTAAAACCAATATATTCTTTTGTTTCTTTTAATATAAAAGGAAGAATTGAAATTTTTTCATATACTCATTGATAGAGTGGACCTTGAATATCTTTTAATATTTTATTTTTTATCCATGATACATTAGATCCACAGTGTAGTAGTACTAAATTAGAACTTGCCTCACAAAATGTATTCCAGAAGTGCCCTATAAGATAAAAAACCATCTTTGATTGTTTTATCAATCCAAGATATTTCATCAATAAATATAACAACTTTCCTTTTAAGAGAAGTTTTCTCTATTTCATTTATAATTGTTTTTTTTATAATATAAAAGCATAAATCCAATCTTCTATTCTTTTGTAGGTTCATATTTAAACCAATTATCAATTGATTCTATAAAATTTTTAATTTTTAATTTAATATCTTCTTCAAAAGAACAAGTAAAAGAGAAATATAAACAGTCATCTGCATACTCCTTAAACATTTGTTGTATTAAATATATTTTCCGATTCTTCGTCTTCCATAAAGAACAGCAAATAATCTTTTTCTTTAGAACATAAATTTAATAAGATTTATTCTCTTTTTCTCGTCCAATTAACATAAGTATTTTCCTTAAAAAACAAATTATTGTAATTTAGAATAGCTAAAGTAAAATAAGTATACATTAAAAATGAACTACTCTAGTATCCTATGAATATCTCTGGGAGTTGATTAGCTCCATTTAAATTTTAGCATTGAGTCTTTCATAAAAAGCTGTATAAATTCTAGTAAAAAATTTTGATTGTGATTTTATTGTCTTAATTTTGCCTCTGTGAGAAACTGTAATACTGTTTTAGAGTCTAAGTATGAATTAGTATATAAGAATACAAGTTTATAAAGATCAAGGCTTAGTGTAGTGTTTTGTAGTTCTGCTTGTTGTTTGTCTGAAGTGTTTAGAGATTTAACTATGAACTTGCTTGAAGTATAAAATTCAGAAAGTGCTTTAGGTACTCTTCTTTTAAAGTAATAAGTGGTGTTTCGTAAAATCATAAATAACCTTGTAGGTCATCTAAAGTAAAAATTAATGTTGTACAGTGATTATAAAAGTCTTTGAAGATAAGTATTTTAGGTGATTATAAAGTGTTGGAGGAGCCACTCTCCTTAGAACAAAACTCTGTAAGTACTATGTACTAGTCTTTTTAAAAAGCAAAATAATATTGATGTACAAGTTAATGTACAAGCACTAAATCTATTCAAACTTTTATCGTCTAAATATATCTACTGCATTATACTAGAATCTAATAGCTTTATCTAAAGTTTAACTATATAATATGAAATAAAAGATTTTATACTTTATTTTTTTTTCGTTTTGAATTATTTCTTCCTATTTTTTTATCATGTTTTTTTAATAAAGCATTTACAATATTTAAATCTTTATTATTAGTTATTAAATACTTTTTTAAATCTTTTAAAAATAAGATACCTTTAGTTCTAGTTGAAATAATTTCACATAAGTTTTGTCCATAATTAAATGCAAATGTTATTGTATCTAAATGTTCTTTTCCAAAAAGTCTCTCTCCCATTTCATATGCATCTTTTAAATATTTATTATTATGTAATATGATTCCTATACTATTCAATGAATCAGCAATATCTGGATGATCAATATCAGGATATAAGTTTTTTCTCATTTCTAATGCTTGAATATAATAAATTTTTGCTTCTTTATATTTTTTCATATGTCTTAAAATAGATCCTAGCGAATTCAAACTATTTGAAATCTGAGGATGATTGATATCAGGATATAAGTTTTTTCTCATTTCTAATGCATCTTCCAAAAAAGACTTTGCATCGTTATACTTTCCAAATAATTGTAAGATATCTCCCATACTAAATAAAGAAGATGCTAAAAGGGGATGGTTAATATTTGGATATAAGTTTTGTGTCATTTTTAATGCTTTATCATAATAAATTTTTGCATCTTCATATTTTTCAACTGCTTTAAAAATAGAACCCATATCAAATAATGAATCTACTATATCTGCATGGTTAATAGAAGGATATAATCTTTTTCTCATTTCTAATGCTTCTTCAAAAAGTAATTTTGCATCTTCATATTTTCCAAATGATTTATAAATACGACCTAAACTAGATAAAGTAGTTGAAAGAGCAGGATTATCAATACCATAATATATTCTTCTTTTCATTTCTAATGCTTTTTTATAAAAAACTATTCCTTCTTTAGAATTTCCTAAAAAATCAGTTAAACAACCCATATTATTTAATATCTCAGAATGTATTTCAGAATCTATATCATTTTTAAATAATTTATAAATATGTTTCATTTCATTTATGGCGATACTATATTTACCTCTATGATAATCTGGGTAAATAGAATAGTTAATTAGGCTTGCCTTTAAATACTTATCATCTATTTGATTAGCCCAAGTTTTTGCTTGTATAGAAGATTTATCCATTTCTCTTAATTTTAAAAAATCATCTTTAATTTTTTTCATATATTGTGATAAATTTTTTGAAACTTTTTCAGAAAAATTTACATCTAATTTTTCTTTTTCTTTCCAAATATCTTTTACTAGACGATGTAAAGTGTATCCATCTTCAGTTTTTTTAATAAATTTTAATTTTAATCCCAAAGCAATAGACTTTATTAAACTAGTTGATTTCTCATTAAGTATTATAGCAATCAATTTTTTATCTAAAGGTTCATTTGCACCCCATGATAATAAATATATAACATCATCTAATAATTTATTTTCTTTTAAAAGCGTTTTACTTAACGATAAAGTTTTTGCGATATTATTTTCATGATTTGTAAAACTTCTTATTTTACTTTCTTCTAAAAACGATATACCTTCTTCTTTATAAAGAAAAAAGTATTCTTCCCAACTTAGACCTAAATATTCTACATATGCCCCTGCCATTTCTAATGCTAAAGGGAGTCCATCTAGTTCTACAAAAATCTTTTTTGCATATTTAATTTCTTCTTCAGATATTTTTCTATTAGACTCATGAGCTAAAAGTTTTAAAGAGTTTTTTTCATTTAAAGTCTCTAATTCTATTGATTTAAAACCTTGAATTGCATTTCTACTTGTTATTAATATTTTATTATTTGATAACTTTTGACAAATATTTTCAATCTCTTCTACTTTATCAACATTATCTAAAATTAATAGTATATTTGTTAATTTTGAAAATCTTTTTTTAACAATCTTTAATTTAATCTCTATTTCAATCTCTTTATTTATCCAAGAATTCTTTTCTCCTAACTCTAGGAGTTGTTCATCTATATCCTGATCTATAGTTAGCCATACAACTCCTTCATATGAGTCTTTATATTGATATGCATATTCAACTGCCAGTTGAGTTTTACCTAACCCTCCTATACCTTGAAACAAAACTAATTGGCCTATATTTGTTTTTGAAGTATTTTCTAATGTGATATGCACTTCTTTTAATTTATCTTGTATCCCAATTGCCCCATCTTCTTTTGATAAAAAAGGAACATTAAAAATTGAAATATTTTTTTTATTACTATCTATTTGGATAGATTCAATATTTTCTTCTATTAAAACTATATTTTTAGATTCTTTTATGTCATCTTCATTAATTTTTGATTTAATCTCTTTTAATTTTTTGTATTCAAAAAGAGGTTTCCATGGATATCCTTTTCCATTTACTTCATTATTTATTCCATTTGCCCATATTATTGGTAATGTATTATTCGGACATTGATGAGAAAATGCAACCAATAAAGCTGTGTTCTTATATCCTAAAATACCTTTTGAATATACTTCTTTTCCAAGTTTTTCTAAAATATTGATATCTGATGAATTTAATTCTTGTTCATCTCTATAATTATCAATATTTTTTGTTGATTGACAATTAGGTTGAATTAACTGAATTTCTGGGAATTCTTTTTTAAAATTACTTAATGCTGAACCTGTCATGACAATACTTATAATTCCGCAACTTTGTTCTCCAATAGAAATAATTACATTTTTAAATTCTCTTACAAATTGAGTACCTGTTCCATGTGTATCATTAAAAAAAATAAAAAAATTATCTTTGTCTTTTATTACATTATCCGTTAATTCTGATTTTCTAAAAACATGTGATTTGGTAATCTCCCATTCTTTAGCTAAATCATAAATAAAACGATTTGAACTATCTGTATTTTCATCTGAACTAATTAAAATAATATTTTTACAATTTAATTTATGTACTGATTTATTAATAATATTTTTATGAAGTTTTATCGTATTAATTGAATGTATATGAGTGCGATAGTCCATTAAAAAGAATATTTTTATAGAAAGTTTCTGTTCTTCTTCACTTCCAAAGTTTGAAAACCAATCTACTACTATTTGTTCTGATAATTCAAATTCTATAACTTTTTTAGATATTCGAGATAAAGTTTCTTTGCTTTGTTGAGCAAGCCATGGCAGTTGAGATAATATATTAGACATAAAGTTTCCTATTTTTGATTAACTTTGAATATTTAACTTTATTAAGTATTTCTAAATATACAATTAGATCATAATCTTAACTAAAATATAATTAAATTATTTTGAATTAGTTATTTTATAGATCCTTTATATTACATATTTATTGCATAAAATAATTTTCTTGCCAATTTATATATTTATTATTGTAGACAGTATGAGACTACATCATTTCATCTCAGACAACGAAATACACTACATAACCTAAATAAAACAATTATAAAGACAATTTTTAAGACAAAAAATTTGACAAATACTAAAAATAGTGCCATAATTTTATAAGTTATTTATTCAAGGAGGTTACCATGAGTCTTGAAAATGCAGTAAATTTTGCTAAAAGAGCAAATGAAGAAAAGATGGGATATAGATTTCAATTTCCACTTTCATTGAAAGAAGAATTTGAAACTGTATGTCAGAACAATGGTGTATCTATGACAGATATGATATTAGGATTAATTAGTTCTGCTATTGATGAAAGTAAAGGTTTATCGGACATTACTTCATTAAGCATTATTAATAAGATTGAAGTTTTAAAAGAGAATTTAGGTGATTTAATTTATCTTAGAAATGAATCAAATAAAGATGTAGTTACTACTACTGATGGAAGAGATGTATATGTTAGCGATGAGATAGAAAGTCTTAACATCCAAATAAAAGCTTTAGAAAGAGAGCTTATAAATAGGAGTAAATCATGAATGTAAAAATAAAAGGCAAAGTAATAGATTGTTATGAAAAGCCTCCATTTGTTAATAAAGAAACAGGAGAAACAAGTCCTAAGAGGTTTGCTGTTCAAATAATGTCAGATGTATTATTAAGCAATGGAGAGGTTAAAAAAGATTTAATTGACATAACAGTTAAGGCTGAAGATTTAAGTACTTACAAAAGCAGTATTGGCAAAGAATTAGAAATTTCTTGCAAGTTATATTCTACTTCATTAATATCAGCAAGTGCTATTTAATGAAATAGAATATTATGTCAAAAGGAAAGTAAATTTGACCATCTCTTTCCTTTGATCAATCCTAAAAAGGATATACAATGTATTATAACGATAGTTTAATAAATCCTACAAACAAAACACTCACAAGCACATTTATCAATATAAACAATAGATACGATGATATAAAAAAAGATGGAGCGAGAGCGACTTCTTTTTTTAAATCTGTAGTATCCTTGACTACTTATAAAAAAGATGTGGACATTTCAAATAAAAAGCTTATATATTATGGTTTGAATCATAACGATTTGAAAGAGGTAAAAGAGAAAATTAAAAAACAAAATCTGTATTTAGAATACAATTACATTTATGACAAAATGTCAGAAGTAAAAATTCCATTAAAAACTTTAGTAATATCTGCCAATCATAATCCAAATAGATATTATGCTTTAATTCAAAACAGAATTAATACTTTATGTAATGAAGCAAATAAAAATGAGTTAGTTCCATTATTTTTAACATTAACACTTCCTAGTTCTTATCACCAAATGAAAGTTGATAAAAGAACAAAAGAGTTAATTAAAAATCCTAAATACAATTATATTAGTGTTAAAGAATCTGTAAAGGTATTAACTAAAATGTTTTCAAGGTTAAGACATGATAGAAGTTTAAAAGAACTAAGTAAGAATGAGAGAATATATTATCGAGTTAATGAGCCACATAGAGATGGAACACCTCATACTCACATATTATTATATGTTCCTTCTTATAGTGTAGCAAGAGTTATAAAAGCATTTAAAAGGTTATTTGATCATCGTGCTAATGACATACAAAGTAACATTAGAAATGCAGCTGCTTATATTATGAAATACATTAATAAAACACTTCCCATGTCAAAACAAAAAGATTTAACATTAAAAGATAATTTTTTAAATGCTTGGTATTCTAAGCATAGAGTTATAAGATTTAATTCTAGTAGAACAACTGCTCCTTTAAGTCTTTATAGATTGTTATATAGAAAGTTCTCATTACAACATTTAACTACCCTACTTAAAAGAAAAGCATTATCTATATATGTACTAATGGATAATAGAACGAAAGTAATGGAAGTCTTTAATGGTGATGAATTGGTTTATCAAAGAGGTAGTAATTTCTCTTTGGGAAAAGGAATAATTGCTTGTTCATAGCAGAGTTCCTATTTAAACATTAAACAAGAAGGATATTTTATGAATAATTATTTAAGAATTAAAAAAGTGATGAAATTAACAAGCATTGCAAGAAGTACAATTTGGTTATGGGTAAAAGAAAATAAATTTCCAAAACCTATTAAAATTAGTCCTAAAATTACAGTTTGGGAAAAAGATAAAATTCAAGAATGGATTCAAAATAAAATGACACAATTAAATTAAGTATTTTTATTTAATTGACATATTTTTATTTTAGTGATATACTAACTATGTGCTACTAATAAATAGTTAGATATTAGGAATAAGGTTATTTTAACAAAATTAATATTGATTAGTTTTATTGAGATTACCACCTTTTCGTAACTCAACTGAAGTGTAACAGGGAAGCGAGCGGAGCGTTTTAGTAAGCCCTAGATGGTTGAATACCGTTATCGTCCTGTCACCACTTAACTTTTTCTATATGCAGTAACTACCAGAGAATTATCATTTATAGGATTTAAAACAAGTCTAAATTCTTTATTGTTTTTTAAAGTCATATAAACTGTAAGGTAATCGTTACTTACCCCTTTTGAAGCTAATTTTATTCCTCTTATATAGATTTCAAATATGTTAATTATATCCATAGTTTCTAAATCATTATTTTTATAATGTCCAAGTAAAATATGCATAAAACCTTTATTCTTATCTCCTTCTGCTAAAATAATTTTTGTTTCATTATCTACATAGATAGCTTGTTTTGAAGATCCATTAATATAATCCACCATTATTTTTTGGTGAGGCTTCCATCTTTTTTTTCGTTTAGCAGTTTCTATGTTTTTAACTTCTTTTTGAAGTTTTTTTAAAAGGTTAGAATAATTCAAAATTTATTTAATACCTTTCAATAACTTAATAGCTTCTACTTTTTTTATTAATTCTTCTTTATCCATATTTGATATTAATTCATAAATTATTGTTCTATAATTATTGGCTTTTTTCCAGTCTTGTATTGTACCTTTAGGTAGTCCAACAATGTTAATAATATCTTTATCTTGCATTTTAATATCCTATATGGAACTATACTTATAAGATGTATAGTTAAAATATAAAATAATTTTACCATAATAAGTTCGGATATCAAACCTAAAGTCTTATGTTAAAATAATTATAAGACATATTAAGAAATAAATATTCTTAATATATCTATTATATTAACTTTTTAGAGTCATAAGATATTCACTCCACCAATTCATTAACTCTCTTAGTTGAATTAAGTAATTTGCTTTGTTTGTATAAGCTCTTACTACAAGATTTTTATCATGATGATCTAATGCTCTCTCTTTTACTTCAAAAGAAAACTTAGCTTCTAAGTCTAATGTATCTACTAATGACCTAAACGTACCTCTAAAGCCGTGAAGCCTAATTTTACGACCTCTTTTCTCATCATTAAATCCCATACGCTCTAAGGCTCTATTTGGACTCTCTTTATTTATAAAAGATTTAAAATCACTTCCTAAAAATACATATTCTTGATGTTGAGTATATAATTTCTGTTCATTAATAATATTCATAGCTTCACAACTTACAGGCATTACAAAAGAATCTAAATTAATATTTTTTAATTTCATAAATTCTCTTGGTATTGTAATCGTATTTTCTTCAAAATCAATTTGTTCCCATTTTAATTTACATAAGTTTTCTGCTCTTAAAGGAATATGTAAAACAAGCTTTAAAGCATTTTTAACACTATGTCCTCCATTATAATTATAAAGGGAATCAATTAGTTCTGATAGTATTTTTTCATCTGTGATTTTTGCCATATGTTTGGCTGTTCTTGGTTTTATAATATCTGACTTTCTTATATCAGCCATTATATTTCTATTGCAGTATCGCTTTAAAACTGCATATCTAAAAAGATTATCTAAGTAATTAAATAGTCTTGATGCAATTTCAGGAGCTTGTATTTGTTTTATTTCTAGGAGATTAACAATATCAGGAATATCAATTTCATCTATATGTTTATTTTTAAAGAATGGAATAACATCATTTTCAAATACTCTTATTTTTCCTTTATGAGTAATTGCTTTTGTAGATAAACTCTCTTTTTCTAACCATTCATATACAACATCAATAGCATTTCCATCTATTTTATTTTGAATCTCTTTTTTTTCTTTTTTGAAATAATCCATAGGATCAATTTTTTGAGCAAGAAGATTTAAATATTCATCTCTTCTTTTCCTAGCATTTAATAGTGAAACTTTAGGATAAGAACCAAAAGAAGTTTTTCTTGTTTTTGAAGTGAGAGGAGAAGTAAATCTAAATTCCCACAATTTATAATCATTTTCTTTAATTAAAAGTTGAAGTCCTGAACCATCTGATAAAGTATAAGATTTTTCTTTACTTTTCGCTTTTTTGATTTTTAAATCACTTAATATATTCATATTCGCCATGTCATAGCCTTTAGGTGCATTTTCACTTATGTACAAGTCAAATTAAATATGTACATAATGTTGCTCTAGTTGCGTTATTTAGGTGGCTCCAGAAAATAAAATATTTACTTTCTAGCATTTTAATACATTTTTATTTGTACATAAAAATGTATGTTTTTTCTGTTTTTTAAAATATGTACAAGAATATGTACAAGAAAAACATAGACATATATAGATAATTATAGCATTAAATAGACAAATAAATTGATAAAGTGTGATTATAAGGGCTTTTTGTGTTTGAATTAGACTGTAATAGATGGGGTTTTGTGTTAGATGGAGGAGCCACTCGGAGTCGAACCGAGGATCAAGGATTTGCAATCCAATGCATTAGCCACTTTGCTATGGCTCCAACAATAAGTTTTATATGGAAGAGAGTGGGGGATTCGAACCCCCGGAGGTATAACCCTCGCCGGTTTTCAAAACCGGTACGTTCGACCAACTCTGTCAACTCTCCTTCGATATAATGGTACTATTAAATAATAGTGGTGCGAATGGTGAGAATCGAACTCACACTCCGAAACCGGAACGGGATTTTAAGTCCCGCGCGTCTACCTATTCCGCCACACTCGCACAAAATCTAAGTATGTATACTTAAATTGGAATGCGATTATAATGGATTTACTGTATTTTGTCAATAGATTTCCAAAAGAATTCTAAAATTCTTTTTTACTATATATAATTTAATAAATATTAAATTTTTAAACTTGTATACTAATTCATATAAAAGTATATTAAAAGGATAAATAGTGAGAAGTGATGAAATAAAAAAAGGCTTTAATCGAGCACCACATAGATCTTTATTAAGAGCTACAGGTTTAAAAGATGATGATTTTGATAAACCATTTATTGGAGTTGCAAATTCATTTATTGAATTAATTCCAGGACATTACTTTTTAAATAAAGTAGCTGTAATAATAAAAGATGAAATTAGAAAAAATGGCTGTGTTCCATTTGAGTTTAATACTATTGGAGTTGATGATGGCATTGCTATGGGTCATGATGGTATGTTATTTTCACTTCCATCAAGAGAATTAATTGCATCTTCGATTGAAACAGTAATGAATGCTCATAAACTAGATGCAATGATTGCTATACCTAACTGTGATAAAATTGTACCTGGCATGATTATGGGTGCTTTAAGAGTTAATGTTCCTACTATCTTTGTATCAGGAGGGCCGATGTCAAAAGGTCATACAAAAGATGGAACGCCTATTGATTTAGCAACAGCATTTGAAGCAGTTGGAAAACATGAAGCTGGTGAGATGTCAGATGAAGAGTTATTTGATATTGAGTGTAATGCTTGTCCTAGTGGAGGATCATGTTCGGGTATGTTTACAGCTAACTCTATGAATACTTTAATGGAAGCTATGGGAATTGCACTACCAGGTAATGGAACAATATTAGCATTAACTCCTGAGCGAGAAGTATTATATAGACAAGCAGCAAAAAGAATTTGTGAAATTGCACTTGATAAAAAATCAATGGAAAAATTTAAATTAAAAAACATTCTAAATGAAAATGCTGTTAAAAATGCTTTTGCTGTAGATATGGCAATGGGTGGTTCTTCTAATACAGTATTACATATGTTAGCAATTGCAAATGAAGCTGATGTTGATTTTGAATTAAAAGATATTAATAAAATTTCAAAAAGAGTTTCTCATATTGCTAAAATATCTCCTTCTTTATCAACTGTTCACATGGAAGATATAAATACAGCTGGTGGTGTTAATGCAGTTATGAAAGAAATGAGTAAACGAGGAGATAATATTTTACTTGATAACTTAACAATTACAGGTGAAACTTTATATGAGAAAATAAAAGATGCTTATATTAAAGATACTAATATTATTCATACTTTAGAGAATGCTTACTCTCCTGTTGGTGGATTAGCTATTTTATACGGTAACTTAGCAGAACAAGGTGCTGTTATTAAAACTGCTGGTATTACAGGTTCAAGGGTAATTACTGGAAAAGCTGTATGTTTTAATGGCCAAGCCCAAGCTATTGCTGGAATTATTGGTAAAAAAGTAAAAGCTGGTGATGTAGTTGTTATTAGATATGAGGGTCCTAAAGGTGGTCCTGGTATGCAAGAAATGTTATCTCCTACTGCTTTAATTATGGGTATGGGTTTAGGTGATAGTGTTGCACTTATTACTGATGGTAGATTCTCCGGAGCTACTAGAGGTGCTTCTATTGGTCATGTTAGTCCTGAAGCTGCTGAAGGTGGAATGATTGGATTATTAGAAGATGGGGATGAAATTCACATTGATGTTGATAAATACATTTTACAAGTAAACTTATCAGATGAAGAAATTCAAAAGAGAAAAAATAAATTTGTACCATATAAAAAGAAACTTACTTCTAAGTGGTTAGGTCAATATAGACTACTTGTAACAAATGCAAGTACAGGTGCAGTTCTAAAAACTGACATGTAATAAATTCTAGTGTATGTAGATAATGCATACACTAGGGTTAACTCTTTGTTAACCATACATTAGTCATTAGTTTACGCCAAAAGTTTATACTTCAGTAAGAACAAGTATAAAGGACTACCATGAAAAATACTATTTCAAAAAAATTATTACTTTTATCGTCATTATTTGCAGGAAGTTTATTTGCGCAATCATTTAATTTTGATTTAGCTCCAAAAGCACCTCAAAGAATAGCACCAAATTCTAGTAATCAAATTTTATCATTTCATAATTCTATAAAAGATGCCATGGACTCAGTGGTAAATATTTCAGCAAAAAGACATGTAAGCTCACAAATGGGTAAACTACCTCTTCAAATGTTTAATGATCCTTTATTTAAAAAGTTTTTTGGTGATCAATTTGGTAACCAGTTTCAAGAAAATAGAGTTCAAAGATCTTTAGGTTCTGGTGTTATCATTTCAAAAGATGGATATATAGTTACAAACTACCATGTAATTGAAAATGCAGAAGAAATAACAGTTACATTATCAAATAGTAAAACAGAATATAATGCTAAACTCATTGGAAAAGATGCAGCTTCTGATATTGCAGTTATAAGAATTGAATCAAAAAAATTATCACCTATAAAATTTGGGTATTCAAATAACCTTAGAATTGGTGATTTAATTTTTGCTATTGGTAATCCTTTTGGAATTGGTGAAACTGTTACTCAAGGTATTATTTCAGCACTTAATAAAAATAAAGTTGGAATTAATAAGTATGAAAACTTTATACAAACAGATGCTTCAATTAATCCAGGAAACTCAGGTGGTGCACTTGTTGACTCAAGGGGAGCATTAATTGGTTTAAACTCTGCAATTATTTCTAAATCTGGTGGAAATAATGGAATTGGGTTTGCAATTCCTGTAGATATGCTAAAAGATGTAATTTCTAAATTAATTGAAAATGGAAAAGTAACACGTGGTTATTTAGGTGTAGTTTTAGATGATTTAAGCAAAGACCTAAGTAAAGTTTATAATCATAAAAAAGGTGCTTTAATTTTAGATGTAGCAGCTAATACACCTGCTTCTAAATATGGAATTAAAAGAGGAGATCTAATTTATGCAATTAATAATAAAATTGTAAAAGATAGAACAGACTTACAACACGCAATTGCAAAATATTCTCCAAATACTAAAGTAACACTACAAATCGAGCGAAATAATAAAAACATTGAAATAAGTATTGTTTTAGGAAATAGAACATCTTTAGCAGTAATAGAATCAAATGAAAAAGTACTAAGTGGATTAAAATTAAGTAATATTGATCAAAATACTATTAAACAATATAGATTAAGTCCTAGTATTAAAGGTGTTTTAATTAAAAGTGTAGAAGCAAAATCAAAAGCTGAAAAAGTTGGTTTCCAAGCTGGAGATGTTATAATACAAATTGAAGATATAGAAATTACAAATCTAAAAAATACTAAATCTGCTCTAAAAAAATATAAAAGAAAACATAAAAGAATTTATATTAATAGATATGGTCAGACTTTATTATTAGTTATTAAATAAAGGATAAATTATTAGAAAAATATTAATGATAGAAGATGATTTAGAATTAGCTCAAATAATAACAGATTATTTAGCTGCGTTTGATATGGAAGTTACAAATATAGACTCTCCATATCAAGGTTTATCAACTCTTCGAGTTGAAAAAGATTATGAACTATTAATTTTAGATTTAACTTTACCTGAAATAGATGGACTTGAATTAATTCCAAAAATTAGAGAAATTTCAAATATACCTATTATCATTTCGTCAGCAAGAGATGATATTTTGGACAAAGTTATGGGGCTTGAACGTGGTGCTGATGATTATTTACCAAAACCTTATAATCCAAGAGAATTAAGTGCAAGAATAAAAAGCATATTAAAAAGAACTCAAGCTTCAACTATCCAAGAAAAAAAAGAAAAAAAGATATTTGAATTAAGAGTTGATGATTTACAAATATATTTTAAAGATGAATTATTAAATTTAACACTTGCAGAGTTTGATATTCTAAGACTTTTAGTGCAAAGAAATAATGGTGTAGTTTCAAGAGAAGATTTTATTTATGATTCTGTTCATATTGAAGATGAAAGTTCATTAAAAAACATTGATGTAATGATTTCAAGAATAAGAAATAAAATATCTGCAGTAGATAGTGAAAAAACATATATTAAATCTGTAAGAGGAATTGGTTACCAGTTAATAATATGAAAAATATCTCAATATCAACATTTATAAATTTTATTTTTTTTACAGCTTTTTTAGCAATAGTTATGGGATCTATGTTTTTTACAAAAGTTGATAAAGAGTTTTTTGAGCGAAACCAACATAAACGATATGAAATTATTGCAAATAATTTTTTATCTATTTTTCAGCAGTACCCTACTTATGCGCAATTAAATACTTTATATTCAAAGTTTAATACACAAGCGGTAAGAAATAGAAATCTTAAACTTTTAATTTTAAATAATGCAAGTGAATTAGAACTTCATAGGACTTTTTTAGGAATATATAGAGTATTAGAATATGAAGATAAGATTTTTATTTATATTCAACAATATGGTTATAATATTATGCTTCAAGATTTAAAAGCAGAATCATATTCTTATACAAAAGCTTTATTAATTCTTTTTTCTTCATTATCATTAATTTTATCTCTTTTTTTAATGCTAAAGAAAAAACTAATGCCTTTGTCGCGCTTAAATAAACAAATAAATGAGTTCTCAAAAGGAAATTTCAATATTGATACAAGCTCATCAAACCTTGATGAAATAGGCGTAATTGCAAATAATTTTAATAATTCAAGAATATATATTAATAATTTAATTTCTTCTAAAAACTTGTTTATGAGAAATATGATGCATGAATTAAAAACACCAATTACTAAAGCTATGTTTGCAATTGAAACCCTACCCGATTCAAAAAACAAAGAAATCTTATCACGTGCTCATAATAGAATGAATGAGATTATTAAAGAATTAGCAACAATTGAGAAAATAACTTCGAAGGTTCAAATTGCAGATAAACAAGATATAAGATTTTTAAATATTTATACATCTGCTATTAAAATATTAATGATAGATTCTTCTAAAATTGATTCAAAAATTCATGATTTTAGACTTTATGCAGATCTTAATCTTTTAAGTATTGTTTTAAAAAACTTACTTGATAATGCAATTAAATTCTCAAGCAATCATAAAGCACTTTTATTAGTAAATGAAAAAAATATTGATGTTTTATCACAAGGTGAAAAATTAAAATATGAACTTGATTATTATACTCAAGCTTTTTCTCAAGAAGAAAAAAGAAGTGATGGATTTGGTTTAGGTTTATATATTGTAAAAACAATTTGTGATTTACACGATTATAAATTTACATATAAATATGAAAATGGAAAGAATGTATTTTCAATAAAAATTAAATAAAATTTATTTAATCTTTATTTATATTCTATATTATTTATATCTAAAATTTCATTTTTAAAAGGATCTAAAATGGCTTCAATTTCATTTAATTTATATCTTAAAGGAAATGCTATTTTTGAGTTTTTTGCAGTTGATTCTAAAATATAAAATTTTTTGCCATTTACATATAAAGCTTTTTTATTAGCTATTTTCTTTTTAAGATTAACAATCACAAAAATATGCTTAGGAACTAATACAAAATACACTTCATAAGCTCTAAGCTTTAGCATAGAAATCAAAAGATTACTTTTATCATCACAATCTCCATAGTTTTGTTTTATAACTTGTTTTGAGGATTTGGCAATATTTTTATTTATTTTATAAGGTATTTTGGTAACAAAGTCTAATAAAGTTTGAACTTCACATAATTCATTATTTTTACAATCTTTAATTAAAAAAGAAGATAAGCGTTTAGTATAATCATCAAGTCTGATTTGATTAACATAAGTACTATCACCTATATCTGTAAATTGATTTTTAACAATAAAAAAAGATGAAATTATGAGATAAAATAAGTAAGCTAAAAAAAGAAAAGAGATTAGAAAACCAAAAAATTTAAAATATTTATTTTTAATTAACATATCTTCTCCTAATTCTTTTTATATAAATAAAAGACCTATGTTTAATAAAACAAGTTCTGCTTTTTCAATTGAAAAACCAATACAATGTCCGTTTAAAAAACCAAATCTTTTTTCTAAAATTTTTAAAGTAAAAAAACAAATACAAACAGAAATAACAAATAACATTGATATATTAATATTTATAAATACAGCAATTACAAAATAAATTAATGATATAAACATTAAAGATTCTTTAGCTT
>JABSOL010000046.1 GCA_013215985.1 Campylobacteraceae bacterium | reverse complement strand
GATTGCCATTTCTCGGAAGAAATCCCCTAATCGGCCATCCAAAAACAGGAAGGTCGAAAATGCGACTACAGTCGTCACAATGGCTGAAAAAACAGCAGGTAACACTTCCATCGTACCATCAATAGCTGCCTTCATTCGGGGAACTCCTTTTTCATATTTTTGCAGTTGCTGAAAAGTAAAAGGAATTTGCTCAGCTACTTTTCTCATACTAACCTTTTTATATTTTCTAATGTAATGTTTTTATTTTTACTAATAAGTGAATATTTCCTAGTTTTTGTATTTATTTTTCCAATAGGATAAAGAGAATAAAAGTTTTTTAATTCATATATTAATTCATTAGTTGAAATACCATAAGCTTGAAGTTTTGAAGAGTTTATTTTTAATGAAATTATTTCTTCATAATCTCCAATAAACGAAGCCGAATATATATTCTTAAGATTTGAAATATCTTTTTGTAAATCTTTTGCTATATTTATTACATTTTGATTATTTTTATCTTCACTTTTATTTTTTGAAGAAATAGAAATATCTAATAATTTAAAAAAAGATTCTATTGTATTTACACTTGGTAAATTCATATCATTTGGTAAATCTTTTTTCAAGGTATCAATTTTATTTTTTATAGCATTAATTACATTTTGTTTTTTATTCTTATCCGTAATATTTGCAGTAATAGTATAAGAAGAGTTTATTATTTCACTTTTAATTTTATTTGTATAAATATTATCATCTAATATTTTTTCAATATCGTGAACAATTAATTTATCTAAGACGCTTGAGCTTGAACCAGAATAATTTCCTTTTATAATTATTGTATCAAGCGAGTGAGAAGGAAACATCTCTTTTGCTAAATTGTTATATGATATAACAGATAAAATAATTAAAAAAACAAATAATAAATGATTTAAATGACTTTTTTCTAAAAAAACATTAAGTATGTTTTTTAACATTAACTTCCTTTAAAATAAACACAAAAGAGATTAGATATCTCTTTTATGTCCGTAATATGATCCTGAAAATAGGATACAAAATAAAAATAATAATGAGTACATTGCAGAAAAATCTTGTTTAACAATTTGTTGTTGAACTTTTTCTAACTTCTGACCCTTAATTTTAGGTTTAGCTGGTTTTGCTAATTTAGCGGCTTTTGATGACTTAACACTTTTCGAAGATTGTTGAGAAGCTTTTTTACCTTTTGATTTTAAAGGATTAGCTAATCCAAAACCAACAGCTTTGTTTTGAAGATATTTATTAAACTCCATATTAAAACTCTTAACATTATGATCTTTTTCTAAATCTTTATAAACTTTTACAAGTTTTTTAATAGTTTTATCATCAGTTTTCCAATAACCTTTTCTAGCAGCCTCTAACATTGTTTCAGTTATTTGAGCTAAAGAGTCAGGGTTATTTTCTTCAAACCATTCTTTTAAATCCATGTCATATTTATCATCAATATAAACTTCAACAAATTCTTGCCATTGGTCATCTCTTACAACATCAGGATCAACAACTTGCCATCCCCAGAAATTTTTAACAACATCTAAAACACCAATAGTTCCAGAATAACCTTCATCTTTCATAGCTTGAATCCATTTTGGATGAAAATATCTGCTTCTTAATTCTTGTGCCATAAACTCAGCAGTTGACTGAATTTTAGCACCATTTGGATCTCTTAAATTTGCAATATATGTTTTTGGACTTTTACCATCTAACTGACGCACGGCCATAGATAGTGAACCAAAATGTTGATATGGATCATCTGAAGTTAGTAAACCATAAAGATTTGATGTTCTTGAGAAAATAATGCTTTGTGTTCCAGATAAATTTTGTGCAAATAAATTTACACCATCAATTTTTTGATTCCACTTAGTTTTATCTGCTCCAAAATAATAACCTTTATCTTCGAAGAAGTTTTCCATTAATCTATCTTCTCCATCCCATTTACCACTTTGATCCACATCTTCCATACCAGAGTTATAAGCTCCTGTTTTATTAGAGAAAATTCTAATAGATGATAATCTTAAAGCTTCTTCTGGGTCTATATTTTTAGCTTCTAAGTTTTTTCTAATTTTAAGTGAGTTTAAATAAACATGGTTATTTTCTTCTTTTAATTCAGAGATTTTTTTAATAGCTTTAGCTAATACTTCCATAGTTTGAGGGAAAGCATCTCTATATAAACCAGTTGCTGAAATTATAACATCAATTCTTGGTCTTTTAAGTTCTGAATAAGGAATAATTTCAACATCTTCAATAGTACCTTTAGCAGTTTTTGAAGCATGTCTAATCATTTTTTTCATAACTTTTAATGTATCTTCTTTTGTAAAACTTAAAGCATATTCAACTCTAGGCATAGTTACAAGTTTTGAAAACCACGTAGCCATAGTAACACCAATATATTTTTGTAATTCTTGTTTTGCCATGTTTTGAACAAAAGTATTAGAAATACCAGTTTCATTCCAAATAGGTTTTAAACCCATAGCTGCAAGAATTTGTGATTCTAAAACACCTTGATGTCTCATTGTCTCTAAAGACCATAAATTAAATGTTAATTTTGTTGGATATTTACCATTATCATTATAATAATTTTCAACAAAATCTTTCATTAATTTTTTACCAGTTTTAAATGCTGCTTTTGTGGGAACTTTAGTAGGATCAAAACCATACATATTACTTCCTGTTGGAATTGAAGCTGGATTTCTTATTGGATCTCCACCAATTCCTGGTTTAATATACTCAGCATTTAAAGATCTTAATAAGTTTTGAGTTTCTTGATTATTTTTAAAGTTATTATAATAATCCAGCCCTATTCTTAAATAAGATATAAATTCTTTATCTTCTAATAAATCTAAACTTTTATTTTCATAAATAAATTCTTTTACCATAATATAAGCTTTTGATTCTTTAATTAATTTATAATCTTTTGCAAAATATTGTTTTCCATCAGCTTTAACTAAAAAGTCTTTACCCATCATTTGCATTAAAGTTGTAATTAAAAATTCTTTTTTAGCAATTGTTCCAAATGTATGCATTCCTAAAGGTTGTGCCGCACCACTCATACCAAGTACAAAATCTTCAACAACAGAGATAAATTTATCAAATTTAAGATCTACATCTGCTTCTGAGAATTCAGTATCTTTATGAATATTCATTTTTATACATAAATCAGAAATATCTTTTTTAAGATTTCCTTTTAACATTCCATCATCAACAGATCTATATTGGTTAATTAAATCCATAATTTCACCTAACTCATTATAAGTACCAGAAATACCAAATGGTGGAGTTTGATGAGAAATAATAGTAGCTCGGCCTCTTCTTTTAGCTTGAATTGCTTCAGCTAAGTTATTTGTAATATAAGGATAAATAACAGGAATATCTCCTATAGCTAAAAGTGGTGAATCCGTAACACTAAGACCTCTTTCTTTTCCAGGCATCCATTCTTGAGTTCCATGCGTCCCAAAATGTATTAAAGCATCAGCTTTAAATGTTTGTCTAACATAAAGATATGAAGCTAAATATGAATGAGATAAAGGAACAATTGGGTCATGCCATAGTTTTTTATCTTCATCTTTAAGTTTTTTTAACTTGTTAATCATTTTATCAACTCTCTCAGCACGTCTAGGTTGAGGCATAACAATTACATTTCCAACTTTAACACGAGGAATTAAAAAGTACTTTTTATTATCAACTCTTACAATCATTTTTGAATATCTTGGACTTTTCCAGATTTTATTAATACTTCGTTGAGTTTCATAAGGAAGAGCTCTAAAAAACTTAATATAATCTTCATAAGGATATAAAGCTGCCGATCCATCTTCTAACATTTGTTTATCATGACCTTTTTCATAATAAGCTTTTAGAGTTTTTAAAGATTCATTTTTAAACCATGTATCATCATGAGTTACAGTTGTATATCCAGCTTTTTTCATATTCTGCATAAGAAGTGCAATTGATTTTGGAGTATTCAAAAAAGCGGCTCCCATATTACTAACCCCTGCAGGATAGTTATAAAACATAATTGCAACTTTTTTATCTTTATTAGCTTTGTTTCTTAATACAGATAAATTCATAGCTTTATTAGCCATTGCAGCAATTTGTTCTTTAATAGGAACTAGTTTTTTAGTAACGTTATCATAAGCTGCCACTATTAATGCATCAATATAACCAATAGTTTCAGGAATAACATAAGACATAGGAATCATAGGAAATGCAATTCCATTTCTATCTTTTCTCCACTCTTCTACTGAACCTTCTCCATAATATAAAGCATGTAAAATAGGAATATTAAGTTTTGCGTATTTTTCTCTTAAACTTTCATGATCAATAATCATAATCTGGAAGTTTACTAATACATCAACAATAGTTTTGTTTTTATATCTTAAGAATTTTTCACCCACAAAATCATCCCCAGTTACTCTTGTAAAGTATGGTAATGTTTGGTAACCTTTATCTTCAATATATTTAATCATTGCATTAATATGTTCTAAATTCTCAGAACTTAATGATGATCTATGCATACCAATTGCAATTAATGGTTGGTGATTTTCTAAATCTATTTTAAAATATTTTGCATATGATTCAAGATCTTTAAATACTAAAGATGGAAATTTAGGATGATAAATCCCTTCTTCAGGAATTATAAAAGCATTACCAATTGTTTCATTTGATCTTTTTAAAATATTAACATTAATATATTTAGAAAAATTACCAAAGTTCATTCCTCCACCGTTGTACCAATATTCATATAAAGCTTTATTGTCTTTAATGCTCATATTTTTTCTGTAAGGATGTTCTTTTGTGATTGAAGATGGAAAAATGATTGTTTTACCATCACTTGCATCGATAGATTTTGAGAATTTTTCAAGTAAATTCGCAACTTCTCTTTTTCCAGCTAAAGAATCAAACATAATAATTTTATATTCTTTTAAAATACGAGATTGATCACTTTCTTTTATATCATTCTCAAATAAATAATCTACTTGTAAATTATTCTTTTTAGCAATTAATGCAAAAGAAGACATTTTAGAATATTGTGTAGCTTTACCCATTGAAGCAGATATAATTAACATATCTTTTTGGGCAAACAATGTCATGAATAATAATGACAGTAATAAAAATATCTTCATTTATTTTAACCTTTTATTTAATCTACATGAATAGAATATTAATTTGTTCATTTTGTACCTTTAAGTTAAAAAGAGGCAGAGCCCCTTTTTATTAAAATTTGTAGTTCATAGCAATGTAATAAGTTCTTTCTCTTAATTGGAAATTATATGCATCTTCTAATTGAGTATTAGTTAAGTTATCAATACCAAATCTTGCAGATAAGTTTTTAGAAAAATCATTTGAAATTTGGAACTTCATAGTTGCATAACCATTAAGTTTTGAAACTTTTTTATTAACTAATATTTTACCTGAAGCATCTGAATAAATAATTCCATCGTTATTAGTGATTGTTGAATATTGATCTTCAAAGTGATTCATTTGTTTACCTGTATAAGCTACAGATATTAAAGATTTTAAAGTATTCGTTATTTTATATTTTAAACTAGCATTTATTTTATGCTCAGGTCTAAAGTTTAAAACTCTATTTGTTTCTTTATTTTTAGTTTTTAGATATGTATAAGAAGAAGAAAAATCTAAATCTTTTAATAAGTCATATTTTGAATACTCTAACTCTAGCCCTTCTACAACAGCAGATGAAATATTTGAATAAATATCAGCATCAGTTGAACTAATTTGAACCCTATTCCCAATATTATCGTATAACGGTTTAGTTGAAATTAAGTTTTTAACATCATTATAAAAAGCAGTCGCTTTAAAACTTTGAGTTTTAGTTGTAAATTCGTACCCTAGTTCATAAGTATTTGTTGTTTCTGGTTTAAGTTCTGAATTTCCTCTAAAAGCGTGACCTGCATTAGGATTAGCGAACTTATATTTATCAGATAATTGACTTAAAGTTGGAGCATTAAATCCTTTACCATATCCAGCTTTTAATCTTTGGTTTTCACTTAATCTATATACAGCATATGCTTTTGGAGAAACAACTGCACCAAATTTTTCATGTTTATCTATTCTTGCACCAAAAGTTAATAATAATTTATCATTAGCTGTATATTCATCTTGAAGATAAAAAGAATATTGAGATATATTTGCAGAAAAGTTTTCATTATCTACAATAACATCTGGTATCATTGGTCTAACAGATACTGGAACAGCATTTCTTGCTTCTGTTAAGTCTAGTGTATAAGAACTATTATCATAAGTTTTAGAATAATATTCTTTTCTATAATCCATTCCAGCAACAATATAATGCTTATCTAAACTATCTATTTCAAGTTCTGCTGAAATAATATCATCTCTTAATTTATGTGTATATTCAAATACAGCAGAATGTACATCAGATCTAGTTGTATATGCTTTTAAACTTAAATCTACTGAATCAAAACTTTTATTATATTCTAATGAATAATGTTCTTTATCAATCTCATAAGCTTTATTAAAATAATTATTAACTAGAATATTTGCTTTTTGATATCGATTTGATCCTGATAATGTTCCATCTTGGAACTTAAGTCCAGTTAGATCAATACTTTTCTGTCTAGTTTCAGATAAATCCATAGTAATAGCATCTCTAATTTCTTTACCTCTTAAAATACTAGCTGAGATTTCTTGAGTATCATCAATTTCATACCAAAGATTTAACATAATATTAGTTACGTCTTTTCCTTCAGCTTGTGAATCATTAAAATCATTATATTTATCAGCTGTCGCAGGATTATTTATACCTTTTTTATTATCAATAACATCTAAAAGTTTTTTTTCAGCATAAATAGACATTGAAAATTTATCATTTACTTTTCCAGATAAGTTTAGAGATACATCTTTACCTGTTCCACCTTGTTTAACAGCGTGAGTATATTTAATATCAATATTTCCAGAAAACTTATTCATAGGTCTTTTTGTAATTACATTTACAACACCACCTAAAGCTTTTGAACCATATAATGAAGACATTGGCCCTCTAACAATTTCTATTTTTTCAATAGCATCCATTGGAATCCAGTTATATTGAAAATCACTATGTCCAATTTGTGCATCAGTATTAGAAACTCTTCTTCCATTAATTAAAATAGCAGTATGTTCAGGATTCATACCTCTAAATGTAATATTTTTTCTACCATTAATTGATCTTGAATTTGCAGTTACATTTAAACCAACTGTTTCCTCCAAAATATTTTGAATAGAAGAAGCATTTGATTCTTTTATTTCTTTTGCAGATATAATTGTAAAACTTCCAGCTGTGTCAATTACTTCACTTTTCGTTTTAGCTGTAATAACAACATCCGCTAATTGTGTTGTTGCAAAGATATTTGTACATAATAAACAAGAAGTTACTAAACTTACAAGATAACCTTTTTTCATTTTATTCCTTTAAGAATTCTTTTCAAAGTGTGAATTGCAATTATAATCACATAATTCTTTATTTATTATTAATATTGATACTAATTATTGATGATTAATTTAGATGAATTTAATATTCTTAAAAAGTATTACCACATAAATATTTAGATTTATCTGCTCAGTTATAGTTAATTTGCTATTAATTTTATTAATTACTGATATTAACTCTCACTATAATAAATATCACTAATTAAATAGTAAAAGTAAAACAATTTTAAGTTAAGTAGAATTAAGTTCTTTTTTGATTGGATGAGGAAGTGCTGAATCAACTATTAATTCAAATAAAAAACAAATTGAGATATCAACAATTACTATATCAGAAAGAATAGTTATGGATATATTAAAGAAGCATCAGTATCAATTTTTGGTAATAATAACGATGGAACACTTAAATAAAGTACAATAAGTAATGAATTTGGAAGATATTCACTTGGCAATGTAATTAAATATAAGACATTCAATAATTGATAGAAATTGAAAAGATATAGCTACAAATTAATTTTCTAAAACTATATACAATGAAAATCTTTCTAAACTAATTTAAAAAGATAAATTATAATTACTCCTTCTAAATAATTCAAGCTAATTATTTTCTTGATTATATATTTTATTATTTTCACACAATTCAAATATATATTTGTTAATATTGATAATTGATATTTAATTTATTTAAAAGCTTTAGGTGGTTATAGTTCCATTCCACATTAAATACTCGTTTTAAGAGAATTAACTAATATATATTATGTTGAATTATCTGCATTAACCCATAATTAAGTTTTATTTTATTATTATTGTTGATAACAATTTTCAATATTAAAAGGAAAAGAATGAATAAGAATATATTCTTAAAGAATAAATCAAAAACAATTTTAATGTCATTAGCATTAAGTTCGCTTTTGATTGGCTGCGGTTCAAGTAGTTCTGATAATAAAATAGACGATAAAAAACAAGAAAAAAGTCAAGAAACAAATAAAAACCAATTAAACTCAATTTCAGGTAAAATAATTGATGGATACATTGATGGTGCAAAAGTTTGTATTGATATAAATGCAAATAATAAATGTGATAATAATGAAATTCAAGAATTAACAGATGACAAAGGAAACTATTCTTTAGTTACATCAGAAATCAAAGATATATCTAAATATAATATTATTGCTTATGGTGGTATAGATTTAGATACAAATAAAAAATTCCACGGTGTATTAAAATCAGTTATCACTGATAAAGATAATTTAAATATTACGCCTATTACTACTCTTTTAAGTTCAAGTTTAATATTAAATGATGATTTAGAAAACACTAAAAAAATATTAAAAGAGAAAAAAAATACTCTTGCAAAAATTTTAGATTTAAATGTAGATGATTTAGATAAAGATCCTTTAATATTAAAAGACAATAAAGTTTATAAAAAAGCTTTATCAATACAAAAAGCAGTAGAAATTTTAGCATCTATAGATGGTGATTATTTAAAAGTTTATACTACTCTTGCAAACAGTATGAATACACAAAATGGATTAAAAGAATTAATCTCAAATTCTTTTAATTCTAGTAACAAAACATTCGCCGCAGCTATACAATTAGTTGATGATATTTCAAAATTATCTGATACTGCATCATTAGAAGATAGAATTAATGTCGCAAAAATTTCAAATGCGAAAAGTATTAATGCAAGAAAACATTTTCAAAATTCTGATGAAGAATTATTAGCTGATCCAATTAATTTTGAGAATTTAAAATATGATTTAGCAAAAATAAAACTTCAGGAAATAGGTTTAGCAGATGGATTATTAAATGATATCTCAAAAATATTAGTTGATAATAATATTAAAGATTCTGATTTTTCAAATAATGAAAAACTAAAAGACATCCTAGGTCTTGAGGTTTTAATAAAATTAAATATGAAAAAAGAAAATGCAACATCAAAATTAAAAGTATTAAAAGTAGTACAAAATAAAAATAGTTTAGAAATATTTTTTTCTCATAAAATTTCACAAGAGTCAATTGATTTTTTAAGTGACATAAATAATATAAAATATGTTTATAATATTAAAGGCTTAAGCTATAAACTTTCAGAGTCAACTTATAATGCAGAGAAAAAATTAAATGTTATTACATTTGAGCAAGATAGTTTAAAAAGTAATAATATTAAAAAAGATTTATATTTAGTTCCAATGTCAATGGAAGATGAAGATAAAAAATATAATTTAAATAAAATAGTTAAAATTAGTATTGAAAAATCAAGATTTGTTCCTAAAACTGGACAAAAATTAGTTTGGGAAAAATATGATGATGCTTCGTTATCAGATATTGGAACAGATTTAGAATACAAAAAAGAGATTAATTCTTTAATAAGTAATATAGCTAATTTACAATGGCAAGATCAAAAGTTTTCAAAAGGTGAAAATTCTAATATTAATATTTCGCAAGCAAAAAATTATTGTGAAAATCTTAATTTTGATACAAAACAAGATTGGCGTCTTCCAAATATTAAAGAATTTATTACGACTACAAGTATAGCTCATGATGCAAAATCTTTATTTACAAATAATTCATTTGATGATATATATTTCACAAATGTAAAAGGTACAGTTACATCAGAAATGTTAGTAACAGCTAGAAATAATGGTGAAGTTTTAGTTCTAGTAAAAAAAGATGAAAACCACTCAGTTAGATGTGTTAGAGACATAAATGATGGTTCTATTTATCCAAATATTTCAAGTGATAATATAATTTTACTAAAAGATAAATCTTTGTCTTTTGACCCTACTTTAAAATTAATGTATGACGAAAGACCTTATACATTAGCTGAACAAAAAGCAAAAGATAAATATCATGATATGAGTAATAAAGAAAAAGTACAAAGTGAAGGAAGATTCGGAAACTTTAAACATGCAGTTAATTATTGTCAAGACTTAGTACACGAAGGTTTTAACGACTGGAGATTAACAAATGTGAATGAATTATTTTATTCTTATAACTCAACAGGTTATCAAACATTCCAAAATAGAGATAAGTCTATGAGTGAATATAATTTAACTTCTTCAAACTTATTAATTGATGATACAAATCATCATTGGATAGTAGGTAATTATTTTAACAGAAAAACAGTTAATGATAGAGAAATGACTAACTTTAGATGTGTAAGATCAATGGATAACAATCAAGTTGTTCAAGCAAAAGAAAAATCTAATATAGAACTTAAAAATCATAAAAGAAAGTTTATCCCTGTTGATAATAAAGTAGATATTACAATGCCTGTTAATTTTTTCAGTAAATATGTAGGAATTAACTTAATGGATAAAATAGACAATTCATCTACTTATGATAAAAAATACCAAATTCAAATGCTTAAAGACGGCGAGATTATGGCTAATAATACTTTAGTTAGTGTTAAAAAAGTAGGAGATGATCAAGAACTTAAAGATGTTGATGGATATTTTAGTGCAGTAATGATTTGGGGCTTAGTACAAAAGAATAATGGAAGAGCACAATTTAAAGCAGGTGAGAAATATACAATTATTATTAATAATAGAATCGAAGATATTACTATAAATTTAACGCTAAGTGGATCTAATCAAGAATTTGTGGACGAAGAAGCAAATAATCAAGAAGAAAATAATAACAATCATGATAATAATGATGGATTATTTGACCAGCCATTAAAAGATGATAAAACAACAGTTTATGTTGGAAGTCAAGAAAATTTTTATCAATTAGGTGATTTAATTGATGGATTTAACGATATACATCCTAGTTCTTATGAAATAGTATCAGGTAATGAAAATAACTATTTTTCTATAGAAAAAACATTACATGCAGGTGTTTTTAACTTATCTTTAAATAATAAACTAATGCTTCCAGGAGAATATAAACTTACAATTATTGCCAAAAATGGTGATAAAAAAAGTAAACCTGCTGTTTTAACTGTTGATTTAAAGAATTATGCTGAAATAGAAATAGAAAATAAAGATTTTTCTCTTACAGATAAATCTACAGCGAATTGGATTGGAACTAGATTAATAGAATTAAAAAAAGAAGATAGTTTTCATGAAAAAACAGAATTATCTTTAATCAAGAATTTAAATAATTTCGAGTATTTAAATATCTCTTATGAACTTGAAAATAGTGAAAACTATAAAATTTCTGAGTATCTAAATTATATGAGAAAATTATCTTATGGTGTTTTTACGAAAAAGGGTAAAAAAGAAGTTGCCGAAAAACTAACAGTTAAAATTATTGGAAAGATTCAAGATAAAATAATTTTTACTAAAACTGCAATACTAAATATTACAGAATAAAGTTAAGCCAAGTTTACTTGGCTTAATGACTACAATGCGACATAAAAATTATTTTAATAATTTTTATGTTATAAATTCTATTTTAAGACATAATTAAGGCTTATTTTATTATTATCAATACTGATAACAGTTTTCAATATTAAAAGGAAGAAAAAAATGAATAAAAAAATATTCTTAAATAATAAATCTAAAACAATCTTAATGTCTATTGCCTTAAGTACATTTTTAGTTGCTTGTGGAAGTAGTAATAAAGATTCCAATCAAACTAATACAGAAAAACCTAGTGAAAAAAAACAAGAAGATTCAAAAACTCCTGTTCAAGTAAAAACTTTAACTGGTAAAATTGTTGATGGATATCTAGATGGTGCAAAAGTTTGTATAGATTTAAATACAAATAGTACTTGTGATAAAAATGAACCTATTGAACTTAGTGATGATAAAGGTTCATATACTTTAAATATTACAGATATTAAAGATATTCATAAATATTATGTTATTGCTTATGGTGGTATTGATATTGATACTGGTAAAAAGTTTACTGGTATTTTAAAAAGTTTTGCTCTAAATGATAAGATTGTTCATTTATCTCCTCTAACTACACTTTTATCTGCTAGCATTGTTTTATCTGATGATAAAGAAACTATTAAAAAAGATTTAGAAATTAAAAAAGCATTTTTAGCAAAAGCTTTTAAACTTGATATTAATGATTTAGTAAAAGATCCTTTATCTTTAGAAGATAATAAAGTTTATAAAAAAGCTTTTGCACTACAAAAAGTAGTTGAAATTTTATCTTCTATTCCAGGAGTTAAACAAAGCGATATTTATACTAAATTAGCAAAAAATATAGATGAAATCTCTGATATAGATGATTTAGTATCAATATCAATGGAAGATACTAACAAAGCAAAAAAAGCTGCTTTAAAGATTATCTCTAATGTTTCAAAACTTAAAGATAAATCTTCTCTAAAAGAAAGAAAAAATCTTGCTAAAATTATTGATAATCAAATTATTCAAGCAATTGAACACTTTCAAACATCAAATGATGAATTACTAATAGATGATATTTCTGCTAACTTTGAACAAGAAGCTGTAAAAATTACTTTAATTAAATTAGGATTAGAAGAACAATTCATTGATTCTGTTTCTGCAGCTTTAATTTCAAATAATATAGATGAAGAAGATTATTTAAATCTTGAAGTAATAAAAGATATTAAAGAGTTATCTCCTTTAGTTGATTTAAGTAAAAAAGATTCAAATATAAATGATAAACTAGTTTTATTTAAAGCAGTTTATACTAATAATGATAAACACAATACTTTAGAAATCTATTTTTCTCATAAATTTAACCAAGATACAATTAATAAACTTGAATCAATTTCATCAAAAGATGAGTTAAATAAGTTTTATAAACTTTCTGGTTTAAACTTTGAAATTAAATCATCTTCATATGATTCTAAATTATTTAGACATACTCTTGAATTTAATGAATCAAGTGCAGTAAGATTAGAGAAAAAAGTTTTATTAAAAAAACTAGCATTTGCAGATACTGATAATAAATATAATAAAGAAAACTTAAAATCTTTAGATATTTCAAGTTTTAAACCTATTCCTAAAACAGGACAAGAATTTGTATGGGAAAAATATGATGATGCATCTTATTCAGATATTGGTGCAGATTTAAAATATGAAAAAATTGATAATACTTTAAGAAGTACTGTTTCTAATCTTCAGTGGGAAGATATTCCTTTTACTTCTGGTATTAATACTAAACTCTCATTTTCACAAGTAAAATCATATTGTTCTTCATTATCAAGTTTAGATTTAAATAATTGGAGAGTACCTAATGTTAAAGAACTTATGACAATTGCAAATATTTCTCATAAAACAAATCCTATTTTTAATAATCCAGTACCAATTGATAATCCAATTATTTCTATTACAAAAGGAAATTCTGATCGTTTTGGTGGTAGTTATGGTGTAGTTGTATCTCCAAACGGTGGTTCAGGAGATAGTGCATTAAACTCAGACTATGATAAAAATTATAGTATTAAATGTGTAAGAGATATAGATTCTAAAATTAAAGTTTATCCTAATACTTCTGAAACTAATTTATTTCCTTTAAAAGGTGAAGATGTTTCATTTGATCCAAGTACAAAACTTATGTTTCAAGATGAAGAGTTTTCTGAAAAAGAAAATGATGCTCATTCTAATGAAGAAGAAGGAAAAGGAAATTATGGAAAAGTTGGTACTTTAGCTTATGCCGTGCAATCTTGTCAAGATTTAACAAAAGCTGGATATGATGATTGGAGATTACCAAATACTAATGAATTATTCTATTCAACATCAATTGACAGTTTACTTTCATTTAATAATATGCCAGGTGGAGGTCTCTTAACATCAACTTCTGCTGTATCTTTAGAAGTAAGAAAACCGTGGGTAATAGGTAATGGATATTCAAGAGGTTCAAAATATTATTATAATAGATTTAAATCAGGCAGATTCTTTTGTGTAAGATCTATGGATGAAGAAAGTTCAAAAAATGTTATTCCAAAAGATAAAGAAAATGAATTTATTGCAACGACAGTGAAAAATTTTTATGTAGATGAAAATAATGTTGTTGATTTTAATATTAAAAGAAATTCTTTCGGTAGATATTCATCTTTTTATATTTATAATAAAGAAAATACAACTCCAAATAAATCAGGTTCATACCAAATTATTACAGGTGATGAAAACGCTAATGATTATTATATTGTAAGTGCTAAGAAAGTTGGAGAAAACAAAGAATTAAAAGACCTAGAAGGTTACTTTATTTCTAATGGAAATCAAGGGATTCAACAAAATGGTCCAGATACTATGCAAGAAAATGATAAATATACTCTAATAATGTTTAATGGAACTAGACATATTAAGGTAAATTTAAGTTTTACTGAAGAACTGACGACTAAAGAAGAAAAAGTAAAAACGCAACATGAAAAGTTTGAATATATTCCTGAGGCTAGCAATATAAACAAAATGCCAAAATTTATGATTAATAAAACAAATTATAATGGTGAAAAAAGCTTGAAAAAACTTTCTATTATAGAGAAAAGTCAGAATGAAACTTTAGTTGGTAAAATAATTCTAGCAGAAGGTTTTTCTGATGATATTGTGTTTTTTATAGGAAATAAAGAAGGAATTAAATCTGAAGTATTTTATATAAATAAAAAAGGTGAGATTTTAATAAAAGATAATACTATTCTTATTTTTGATGATACAAAATCTTATCAACCACCTATGAAATTTTATGTTTATGCTACAAATTCATATGGATCAAATAAAGAATATACATATATTAAAACAAGTAATTATTTTGATGATGAAATTATTGAACATAAAAGTGGGATAGAACTAGAAATAGATTTACTTAATCTTCCTGAAATTGCTCCAACTTTAATAAATTTAGATGAAAAACTTCAAGTATTTACATCTAATACATCATCTTTATTTAAATTAAAAAGTATTGTTCAAGATAAAGGAGATAGTAAAATATCAAAATTTGATATTATTTCTGGAAATAATGATTCAATTTTTAAAATAGAAAATGGATATTACGGATATATTTTATTATTTGATAAAATAGAGCCTTCAAGTGGAGAATATACTTTAGAAGTTCAAGCTACGAATGATAAAGGATTAAGTAACAAATCAACAATAACTGTAGTTATAAATGAAGTGAAAGCAGCTAGTATAAAAGACTCAACATATACAATTAATGGAAAAGGACGTTATCAAGAAATTCTTAAATTTACAGATAATCCTTATGATCTTGAAATTGATATAGTAGATTCTTTAAATGGTTTAGAATATAGTGATTTAGTATTTGAACTTACAAAAGAAAGTGAAAATTATGAAATCAAAAAATCAGGATCAAATTATACTCCTTTTTATGGAGTTTTCTTAAAAGATGGTAAAACAGAAGTTGCAGAAACATTAGAAATAAAAGTTACTGCTATTTATAATACAAAAACATTAACTTCAAATATAATAAAATTAACTTTAACAAAATAATATTTTAGGTCTTCAGACCTAAAATATTACATAAACTCTAAGAAAATATAATTAGATATTAATAAACTACAATTAATTTATTGTTTTCTAATAACTTACTATATTTCTAATTTATATGTATATTTTTATACATAAATAATACATAAATTATCTAGATATATTGTATAATATCAAAAAAAATAAGGATTATCATGAAAAATAATATTGTACTATTAACAATATTACTTTTTTTAAATGCTTGTGGAAACAGCAGCTTAGAAAAAAAAACATCACACAACATTACAGTTGAAAGAGGACCAGTATTTAACGCTTATATTGAAGATAATAAAGGGAATGTTGCAATAAACAATAATTCTAATTTATATACATTTAAAGAAGAAATTGCATATCCTATTACACTTAAATTAAAAAATAATTTTAATACTTTTATCGATTTAGATAATGATTATGTATATTCAAAAAGTGATAAGATTTTAGATATACAAATGAAATCTTATTCAAAAATAATTACTCCTATCACTACATACATAGCTAATAGAGTTGAAAATAGTTCTTCTAATCTAAGCTTAGAAAATAAAATAAAAGAAGAATATGAACTTTTAGAAAAGAGATTAAATATTTCTAGTAAAGAATTAAATATTTTACAATCACAAATGATAAATAAAAATACAATTTTATATTACGTATTACTTTGTACGTTTAAATTTAAATAGAGTTTATTTGTTTTTATTATCTTTAACATTTTATATAGAAATACGGTTTAGTCTTCATGATGTACCTTGAGCATTT
>JABSOL010000045.1 GCA_013215985.1 Campylobacteraceae bacterium | reverse complement strand
AACGTACCGGTTTTGAAAACCGGCGAGGGTTATACCTCCGGGGGTTCGAATCCCCCACTCTCTTCCATATAAAACTTTCAACAAACAATCAATTAAAAACTTCAAATAATAATCACACAAAACAATCTAAATACAATTAAACTATTATAATTATAAAATATACCTATTAATCAAAACTCTTAGCTCTAAGCACTTTAAAACTTATTTAAAGATATGCTCAGATACATCTAATACTATATACTCATAACACTCATCATTTATTTTAAATTCAAACTCTTCATCTTTTTCTTTAAACAACAAAACCTTACCTAAAGGAGATACATTAGAAATAACTCCATCACTTGGACTTGCTTCATATGTTCCTAAAATAGAATAAGTAATAACATCATTAGTTTCAAGGTTCTGTATTTTTACACATGAGCCAAAGTTTACTCTTGTATGATTTAATGTCTGTGTTTGTACGACTTGTGCAGTGTTTATGATCTTTTCTAAGAATCTAAGTCTTTTATCAATATTACGTAACATTTCTTTAGCTGAAATATATTCAGCATTTTCACTTCTGTCTCCAAAAGCTGCTGCTATTTCTTTTTCTTTAACCCAATGTGGTTTTTCAATTTTATGTAGATTATTAAATTCTTTTACAAATTTTAAGTAAGCATATTCGCTAAGTAGTTTTTTATTCATATATTTGCCTATAAGAATATAATCATAAGGATAGCTCCCTATGATTTATATATTAAGATTTTTTAAGGAAACAAGTTAATAAAACAATTTTTGTTCCATTAACTCTACCTTCGATTTGTTCAGGATTAGTAGTTAAAGTAATATTTCTAACGGCTGTACCTCTTTTAGCAGTAAAACCTGCACCTTTTACTTCTAAGTCTTTAATAATAGTAACAGTATCACCTGCAGCTAAAATTACTCCATTAGAATCTTTATGAATGATTTTATCTTCATCTTCTTCTTCAATACCAGCATCAGCCCATTCTTTTGTAGCATCTTCTAAATAAAGCATGTCTAATAACTCTTGAGGCCATCCCTCAGCTTTAATTTTATTTAATACTCTATATGCCATAACTTGAACAGCAGGAACTTCACTCCACATAGAATCATTTAAACATCTAAAATGATTTGCATCTATTTTAGAATCATCTAAAATTTGTTCATTACAAGTACCGCATAACATAATAGCTTGATCAACAGACCCATCAGATGGCGCTACTTCGTATACTTTTAAATCTATACTTGAAGAACAAAGTTCACATGAACTATTACTTCTATTAATTAAATCTTGCTCTAAGCTCATATTATAACCTTTTGTTTTTCGCATTATACCCTTTTGCTCTATAAAAAAAGATTAGTTTAAAATTAAAATCAAAAGTCTAAAGTAAAGTTTTCTTTAATAAAATCTTTTTTATCAAAATCTCTAATTGATCGACTATTATTAATATCTAAGGAACTACACCAATCTATATCAAGTTTTAATATTTTAACTTCTCCTAAATTATTTGAAACCTTATTCCAATTCTGATTATTAGGTAAAATTTTATTCAGTACTAAAACAGCTCTTTGTGAAATAGAAGTTTTCGCAATAGAATTTCGCTCACCCCATTTAACAATATAATCTTCACAATAATATTTGTCTTTTCCACTTGGTTTATCTAAAAAAGCCACATCTCTTTCTAAATCATAATGGTATTTCATTAAAAACATCTGAGATAAAGTAGCGGTATCTTCGTAGATTGAACTGTAGGCATATAAAGAAGAGACATAATCATTCTCATAAAAAGAACCTATTTCTTCTGCAGTAATCTTTTTTTGACTTAAAGTTGCTTTTTTACCTTTATACATAATTTTTCCCATCTTTATTAAATCTTCTGATTGAAGGGGATATGAATTATCTAATTCTATTGATACTCTTTTGTTTTTAATTTTATTAAGTGCGTCACTTACACTTAAATTATTATCTAAGGAATTTCTCAGATAAAAAGGCAAATAATCATTGGCATGTGTTAATTCATGATACATTAAACTAGCAAATCTTAATTTAATATCATCAATTGTTCTTGTTTTATTTGAATGCAAAGAATAAAAAGAATAAGCCTTTTGATTGTTTTTTACAAATCTATTAAAGTTCTCAAATATTAATTCATCTCCATACGAAGAACGATAATCATCTTTGACAATAATTGTTTTAGCTTCTTGCGGATTTAGCCATAAATATCTTGGATCTAAATAAATAGCACCTGTTTTACTCCAATAAAAAGATGGTTTTATACTATCTGCAATTACTATAGCTGTTACAGAACCTAATAAAAACTTTATATCTTCATCTAAAATATCTAGTACTTCTGAAAATCTCTCTCCCATCCAATCATGAGAAACAAATACTCTCTCCATAATCATAGATTTTGTTATAGGATTAGAAGGATTAGATATAAAAGGAAGTTTTGATAAAGAACAAGATTCACTTTTCTCTTGTAAACACTCTTTTAATATCTTAGAATATTTACTATTTCTATTATAAGAATATGCTAAAGAGATATCCGTATTCTCTCTTACCGTTGTTTCTCCATCTTTTGAAGAACTCCCACAAGAAATAAATAATAATGATAAAAAAGATAATAAAAAAATTCTACCCATAAAAACTCCAATTCTTTTACTAATATACTATCTAAATAAGACATATTATTATTTAATTAAACTTATTAATAGTTTTTTATTCTAGATATTTTGCTATATTTATCATTAGAATATCTAGAGAATACATAAATTCTAAACATATGTTGATTTGTAACTATTAGAGTATTTACATTTAAAAAAATAAGTAAAAAAAAGAATTTCAGTAAAACTTAATTTATTTCATATATCATTTATATATATTAAAAAAAGGAATGAAAATGAAGATAATTATATTGGCAATTATATCGGCTTTAAGCCTTAGTGCTATTTCAATGAATGATATAGCAAGAACTCAATTAGATGATACTCTAAATGATTCTAGAACAGCAAGACTAAAAGAAGTTAAGTATGGAAACACTGAAATCAAAGGACTTGAAGTTCTTTGTGGAAAAGTAAATGATAAAAATACTTATGGTGCATATGAAGGATTTAAAAAATTTGTTATTATTAATAAAAATGTAAATATTGATAATAATAAATCTAATTCTATTTTTGAAGTGAAATATAATTCAAATTGTAAATAAATTTTATATATGAGATGTGATTATTAGGCTAAATAATTCACATTCTCATATAATAAAACTGTAAAATACTTATTCATCTAAAGTAACTTTTTTTAAGTACTCACTTATTTTAGGTAAATTATCTTTTCTACATACCAAACATGTTGGAATATTAACTATTTTTTTATCTATTATTGTAGTTTTCACTTTATCTAAATATCCATATCTTTGGACAATAGATTTAGGCAATAATGTACTTCCCATTCCAAGTTCAACACATGCGAGAATAACTTCAAAATTGGCCATTTCTAAAACTTCATAATCTTTAATACCTAAATGTTCATAATAGTCTTTCAGGCCATTAAAAAAAGCACAAATCCCTTCATGTCCTAAAAGGGTATGTCTAGAATCTTTATATTTAGATTCAACAAATAACAATTCATTATCAAATTTATTTAATAATAATAAATGTTCATGAGTTGGCACATTATTTATAAAAGCTATATCTACTTTATATTCTAATAACATCTTTTTTAAAGTAACAGTATTATTAGTAACAAGTTCTAATTTTATATCTGAATGATCTTTATTTAGTTTTTTTAATAAAGGTATTAATCTTATTTTTGTATTTGAATATGTTGAAGCAATAATAAGTGAATCTTGTTTTTTTATATTTCTAATTTTATATTTTGCTTCTTTTATTTTATTTACAATTTCAATAGCAAGTGGTAAAAGTTTTTCACCTTCTTTAGTTAGTAAAACACCTTTAGGAACCCTATGAAACAAATCAAATGCTAAATTTTTTTCTAATTGTTTAATTCTTAAACTTACGTTAGTTTGTGTTACATTTAATTTTTTGGCAGCTAAACTTATACTTTTATTATAAGCTACTTCTACAAAAATCTTTAATAAATTTGAATCCATATAATCATCCTTTATATAATCAATAATTATTCATTATTTGACATCTCATAATGAATAGTAATACAATACTACTTAAATAAAGAGTCATTTTAAGGAGAAGATAAAATGAGAAATGAACAAATATTAAATATCTTAAGAGAAGAGATAGTTCCAGCTCAAGGATGTACTGAACCAATAGCAATTGCTTATGTAAGTGCAAAAGCAAGAGAGACTTTAGGTGTATTACCAAATAAAGTTAATATTTACATATCTGGGAATATGATAAAAAATGTTAAATCAGTTGTTATTCCAAATAGTGAAGCTATGGTTGGAATTGAAGCGGCTGTTGCTTTGGGTCTTTGTGCGGGAGATAGTAAAAAAGAATTAATGGTAATTAGTGAATTAACAAATGATGATATAAAAAAGGCAAAAAATTATTTAAAGTCAAATGTAATACATGTAATACATGATAAAACTACTGTAAAATTATATATCAAAATTGAAATCTTTCATGGAGATAATTCTTCACTAGTTGAAATAAAACATTATCATACGAATATAACCAGAATAGAGAAAAACTCTAAAATACTTTTAGATCAAATATGCAATGATATTGATTTTAAATCTAAAGAAGAAGATAGATCAATATTAAATATTAAATCTATTTATAATTTTGCAAAAACATGTGATACAAAAGATGTAGAATACTTATTTAACCAAGTAATTGCATTAAATTCAAAAATTGCAAGAGCTGGATTAAATGAAGAGTTTGGTGTAAATATTGGAAGTTTAATACAAAAGAATATGAATGAAGGTTTTTATGGAAAAGACATAAGAAATAAATGTGTCTCTTTTGCAGCAGCTGGAAGTGATGCAAGAATGAGTGGCTGTTCTTTGCCAGTTATGACTACAAGTGGAAGTGGGAATCAGGGAATGACAGCTTCTTTGCCAATTATTAAATATTGTGATGAAAAAAATCTTTCAAAAGAAGAATTAATTAGAGGTCTTCTTTTTTCTCATTTAGCAACAATACATTTAAAAACAAATATAGGAAGACTTTCTGCATATTGTGGAGTAATGTGTGCTGCTAGCGCAGTTGCAGGTGCCATAACATTTTTAGAAAATGCAGATTATGACACAGTAGCAAATGCGATAACTAACAACTTAGGAAATGTTTCAGGAATTATATGTGATGGTGCAAAAGCTTCTTGTGCAACAAAAGTAGCAACAGGATTATATGCTGCATTTGACTCATCAATGTTAGCATTAAATCATAAATACTTACAAGCAGGAGATGGTATCATTTCTACAAATGTAGAAAATACTATTAAAAATATTGGTGTACTAGCTCAAAATGGAATGAAAAAAACAGATGAAGTAATACTAAGCATAATGCAAGATAAAACTCAAAAATAAAAATAGATAAATAAGAATCTAAATAAAGATTAAAGATTCTTATTTATTTCTTACTTTTAAAAACTTACATAAATAATCATATTATTTGGAGGAATATGTATTCAAAAAAAATTTAAAACAGATATAATTTCACATAAAATTGTATTTAAGAAATTTACATATATTTATAAAAGATTATAAATTCTTATATTTTAATTAAAATTACAAAACAATAGGCATAAAATGACTAATATAATTAACAATAAAAACAATTTAGAGCTTGAAAAAAAATCAAATAAATTAACTGATCACCAAAATGAAGTTTTTAATAAAGTAACTGATTTAATTGAATCAAGAGTAAAATCTGTTTTAAAATCTAATAATATATATGACTATATGTTATCTCTTACTGGTGCTGCAGGTACAGGTAAAACATATCTAACAACACAAATAGCTAAATTTCTAAGAGATAAAAAAGATAGAGATTTTTCTTTTACAATTACAGCACCAACACATAAAGCAGTTGCTGTAATATCTGCTATGTTAAGAGAGCATAAAATACAAGCATCTTGTAAAACTATTCATTCTTTTTTAGGTATTAAACCATTTAGAGATTTTGATAAAGGAATTGAAACTTTTAAAATTGATAAAACAAAAAAAGCTCATGATAGCGCTTCTATTTTAATAGTTGATGAAAGTTCAATGATTGGTTCTGAATTATTTGAATACATAAAAGAGACAATAGAAGAAGAAAGAGTTAATTTTGTATTTTTTATAGGCGATCCATATCAATTATTGCCAGTTGATAATAGTGAAAATCAAATATATAAATTAAGAAATCAATTTATCTTACAAGAAGTAGTTAGACAAGCAAAAGATTCTTATATTATTAAAATTGCCACAAAATTAAGAGAAAGAATACAAACAAAAAACTTTATTCCTTTAGCTGATTTTTTTGCAGATAACTACCATGAAGATTTAACTTTCTTTAATAATTTTAAAGATTTTACTGATGATTTTCATAAGAATAAAGAATGGTATAAAGAAGATAAAATTATTGCAACATATAAAAACAAAGATGTTGATTCTTTTAATTCACTAATTAGAGCTAAGTTTTGGGAACAAAATGGAGTTTTTTCTCCCCCTACTTTCTTAAAAGGTGATACTATTAGATTTAGAGAAGCTTATAGTATTAATGATATTTCTTTATATCATAATGGTCAAGTAGTAGAACTTCAAAGTGCTATTTCAAAATATCATGATACTTTAGGAATATATTTCTGGGAATGTAAAGATATTGGGGCATATGAACAGCAAATATTTAGAGTATTAGAGCCTTCAAGTGTTAAAGTTTTTAATGATAAATTAAAAACTATTGTTACAGCTGCTAAAAGAGCTTCTCATCCTCAAAAGAAAGAGTTATGGGTAACATTTTATGCAGTTAGAGATATGTTTGCTGACGTTCAGTATGTACACTCTTCTACTATTCATAAACTTCAAGGAAGTACTCATGAAGTTGCTTACATAGATCTTTTTTCATTATCTGATAATAGGTATATGAGTGATGAAGAAAAATATAGATTAACATATGTTTCTATTACAAGAGCAAGTAAAGATATTAAAATATTTATGCCTAGATTTGAAATAAATCATAAAAAAGCTTTAGTAAATGTAGCAGATGAATTTGCATCTATTGATGATGTGTTAAAAAGATTAAATTTTTAACATTAAGGAATAAACCGTTATTTATATAAGTATATACATAACAGTTTATTATATCACTTATAAAATACTAAATTATTTACTTGTATTTTTTCGTTCTTGTTTCTTTTGTTTCTTAATATCTTTTTGACGAATATTACTAATTGTTTCTTTTTCTTCTTTTTTACTAGCTAGTTTTTTTCTAATAAAATAAACTATTGTAGCTGATACCAATAATGAAACTACAAATTCAAGTTCAAACATATTAATCCTTTTAATTATGGTGAATAATTTGCTAAAAATTAGGCATAAAAAAAGCCCGACATAAATACCTAGTGGTAACTATATCGGACTTTCAATGGTGCGCCTGGCAGGATCCGAACCTGCAACCGCCGGGGCCGAAACCCAGTGCTCTATCCAGTTAAGCCACAGACGCATTAATCATTGAGCTGGAATTTTAGCGAACCTATCCTTTAGAATAGATTATCTAAAATAATAAATACAAAAAATATGATTCCTAAGTATCCATTTACAGTAAAAAAGGCTTTATCTATTTTTGTAAAATCTTTATTTACCAAATAATGTTCGTATGTTAACATCGCAGCAGCAATCACTACAGCAATATATGCAAAAACACCAACATCTGCTTCAAGTACAAAAAATGCCCAAAATATAACTGTTAAAATATGTAATATTTTTGAGAATAACATTGTTTTTTTAGCACCAAATTTAGATGGAACTGAATGAAGACCTAGTTTTGTATCAACTTCGATATCTTGTAATGAATATAAAAGATCAAATCCAGCTACCCAAAACATAACACCAACAGATAAATATAAAGACCATAAAGTAATTGTCTCAGATACTGCTACAACACCAGCTATTGGAGCTAAAGCTAAAGATATGCCTAATATTAAGTGAGCTAAATAAGAAAATCTTTTAAAATAAGAATATGAAGCAATAATTAATAAAATAGGAACAGCCAAATAAAATGCTAAATCATTTACAAAATATGCAACAAGAATAAATATAAAAGCATTAGCTAAAAAGAATACTAACATTGATTTTACAGAAATTCTTCCATCTACACTTGGTCTATTTGCAGTTCTTGGATTTAAAGCATCAATATCTCTATCAAGATATCTATTAAATCCCATTGCAAAGTTTCTAGCACTTAGAGCTGCTAATACACCTAAAACTAATAAAGACCAACCAAACCAACCTTTTGCGGCTACTACCATTGCAATAAAAATAAATGGAAGTGAGAAGATTGAATGTTTGAACATTACTAATTCGTTAAAATCGTTTAATAATTTGAATAATTTTTTCATTTTGAGAGTTTATCTAATATTAGATTTATATTTAATTTTATAGCTTTTTAAAAGCTATAAAATTATATAAGGAACATAAGTTTTGCAATAACAACGATTAGAATAGTAATTGTAAGTGCAAATTTATGAAAATTTTTCATAAATGCAAAAGGTTTTCTTTTTGTAAATTTACAAAATAATGAATATACAATTCCAGCTGCAATTAAAAGTACTAAAAATATTTTTAACATTAAAAGCTGTTGCATAGATGTTTCAAAATATCCTAAAGAAGAATTAACATATTTTGAGAACATCATTCCACCACTTGCTATTAATACTAATACAGTTAATGGAAATATTTTGATTGCCCTAGATCCAATTGTTTCTTTAATCTTTTGAACTTCATCATTTGAGAATTTTGAATTTAATACAGGTAAAACAAAAATATCTGTAAATATAAATCCAATAAAAATAATTGCACATAATAAATGAATAATTAGAACGAGAGTATAAGTTTCCATAATTAACCTTTTTTAATTTCGATAATTATAATTAAGTAAATAAATTTTATCATTGATATTTATCAATAAGCTAAAAACTAAGATATTTTGATAAAATACATTTATGAAAGAAATAGCAATTATAGGACCAACAGCTTCAGGTAAAACATCTTTAAGCATAGAAATGGCACATAAAACAAACTCAATAATATTATCAGTTGATTCATTATCTGTATACAAAAAAATAGATATAGCGTCTGCAAAACCTACGTTAAAAGAGAGAGATGGGATTAAACATTTTGGAATAGATGAAGTATACCCAGACCAAAAGTTTGATGTAATGGAATTCATAACTTGTTATAAAAGAGCAAAATCTTATGCAGAAGATAATTCAAAGAATTTAATTATTGTAGGTGGAACTGGATTTTATGTTAAAACACTTTTAGAGGGTATGAGTGAAGGAATAAACGAAGAAGTGACTTTAGATTATTCACAAGAAGAAACTTATGAACTTTTATCAAAACTTGACTTTGCTTATATGCAAAAAATAGAAAAAAATGATTCATATAGAATTAGAAAAGCTTATTCTATATATAAAGTCTCAGGATTAGTTCCAAGTGAGTACTTTTTAAAGAATAAAAAAACTCCAATATCTAAAGATTTGAAAATATTTGAGATTATATGGCCTAGAGATGAATTAGTTCAAAGAATTAAATTAAGAACTAAAATTATGTTAGATGATGGCGTAATCAACGAAGTTATAGATTTAGAGAAAAAATATACAAGAGAACCTAATTCAATGAGCGCAATTGGAATAATAGAGACACTGGATTATTTAGATGGAAAGATTACAAAACTTGAACTAGCAGAAAAAATAGCTACAAATACAGCTAGATTAGCTAAAAGACAAGCTACATTTAATAGAGGTCAATTTAACGACTTACAAATTAAGAATTCAGTTGACAAACTAAATCAAGACATTCTTAAGTTCTTTTAGGTATAATCCTGCACTTAAATAAAAAATATACAAATAAAGGGCAACACCTAGACTTGACCTTTTGTTATATATTAAAATAATAAAAAACCAAGGAAATAAAATGAAAAAAAATATTCACCCAGATTACAAAACTTGTGCAGTATCTTGTGCTTGTGGTAACGCTTTCGAAACTAGATCAACTACTGAAGTATTAAGAGTTGATATTTGTAATGCTTGTCACCCATTCTTTACTGGTGAGCAAAAATTAGTTGATGCTGCTGGTAGAATTGAGAAATTCAAAGCTAAATACGACTTAAAAAAATAGTTAGTTTTTAGATGTTAATATTAGTTCCGACTCCCATAGGTAATTTAGAAGATATTTCTAAACGAGCAATCTCTGCGCTTATGGAAGCGGAACTAATTCTTTGTGAAGACACTCGTGTTACAAAGAGACTACTTTCACTCTTAAGTGAAAAAGAAAATATCACATTTTCTTGTACTGAATTTAAATCATACCATTCACATAATGAACAACAAGTTTTAAGCACATTAAATAAAGAATTTTTTGAAAAAAATATTGTTTATGTTTCTGATGCTGGAATGCCTTGTGTTTCTGATCCAGGAGCATCTTTAGTTGCTTATGCTTTAGAAAATCAAATCGCTTATGACGTACTTCCAGGTGCTAATGCTGTATTAACAGCTTTTGCAATGAGTGGATTTATGGATACTAAGTTTACATTCTTTGGTTTTTTAGATCATAAAGGTAAAACTAGAGTTTCTCAACTAGACAGAGTTATGTCATCATCAATTTTACCAATTCTTTATGAGTCACCTCATAGATTATTGAAAACTCTAGAAGAAATTAAAAACATTGATCCTAATAGAATAATATTTGTAGCAAAAGAAATTACAAAAAAATATCAGACAGTATATAAAAATACTGCAGCTGAAATTTTCAAAGAATTAAAAGATACAAATATTAGAGGTGAGTGGGTTTTAGTTATAGAAGCAGTACCTACAGATGGCCAAGCTATCACTTTATCTGATTTAGAAGAATTAGATATCTCTCCAAAAACTAAAGCTAAATTAATTGCAAAATTAAAAGGCTTAAAAACAAAAGATGTTTATCAAGAACTTTTAGCTAAAATCTAGCTATGATAATATATGGAAAACAAATCGTACTATATGTACTAGAAAAACACGCTGACCAAGTTGAAGAAGTTTACTTCGCAAAAGATATTGACTCAAAATTATTTTCTAAGTTTTTAAAACTTGGTAAAAAAATTGTTAAAGTTGATAACATGAAAGCTCAAGGTATGGCCAAAGGTGGAAATCATCAAGGTTTCTTATTAAAATTAAAAGAATTTAAATTTGCTCCAATTAAAGAAGTTAAAGACTTTAACTTTGTTTTAGTTCTTGATGGATTAACTGATGTTGGAAATATTGGAGCGATTACTAGATCTGCTTATTCTTTAGGTGTTGATGCTATTATTTTAACAGGATTAAAAAATGTTAAAATGTCTGGTGTAATTAGAACATCTTCTGGTGCTGCTTTAGATATGCCAATTGCTTTATACAAAAATTCTCAAGATTTAGCTAATGAATTATCACAAACAGGTTTCACTTTAATTGGAGCAACTACTGATGGTGTTAATTTAAAGAAATATGGAACAATTGAAAAAACTGATAAAGTTGCAATATACTTAGGTAGTGAAGGCGAAGGTCTTTCTGGAAAAATCAGAAAAAAAATGGATCTTAAAGTTTCTATCGGAATGGAACATGAATTTGATTCGTTAAATGTTTCAGTTGCGGCTGGAATACTAATCTATAACTTAAAGAGATAACATGCTTAAAGCCATTTTTGTATCATTTATATTTTTATCGCTCCTTAATGCATCTGTATTAAAGAACAAAATTAAAAATCTAATGGGGGAAGAAGAGTATCGAACTCATAAAAACCTAATTAATTTTTTATTTAAAAATGAATCAAGATATAAAAGTGGTAATAAGATCTTATATATACCACTTATAAAAAAACTTCAAGATAATGGTTTATTAAAATTAGGTTTTACTAATCCCCAAAACATTATTTTAGAGTTTAAATCATCAAGTGATGCTATAAAAACATTAAAAATTTTTAAAAATACACTAAAATCTATTGGTTATTACTACTATTTTATAAAAAAAATGTCTTATGAAAAAAATGGTCAATTATTATGGACAATTCAATTAAAAACTGAATCAGCCATTAATCCTTTGATTTTATCAAAGGAATTGTTACGAAATTCTTGTAAAGTTATCGATATTACTAGAAATTTAGACAACAAATGGACATATGCGATCGATACCAGATTTGGTAAACTTTTTGAAGCAAAAAAAGTTCTTAGCAATGAAATGATAGTATTAAGAAAACCTTTACGACCATATTTTTTAGAAATAAAAGCTAATGCAAAAAGTATTAGTTTAAAAAGTATTTCATCTAATATTTGGTTTCCTTATCTTGCATTTTATGATAAACACTTAAATATTTTAAAAGTAGAAAAAAGAGATATTAGAACAAAAAAACTTTATCTTTTATTACCAGAAAATACAAAATATATAAAAATTAAAGACCAATTCTCACTAATTAATATTAAAAGAGGTCTAAGCATTACTATAAAGGAATAAAATGTTTAAGGAAATAGAATTCGAAAGAATGAAGAGGTTACCAAATTATGTTTTTGCAGAAGTTAATAACATTAAAATGGAAGCAAGAAGAGCTGGAGAAGATATAATTGATTTCTCTATGGGAAACCCAGATGGTCCTACACCTAAACATATAATTGAAAAATTAAAAGAAACTGCTGACAAAGATAAAAATCATGGTTATTCGGCATCTGCTGGGATTTATAAATTAAGATTAGCAATATGTAACTGGTATAAAAGAAAATATGGCGTTGACTATTTTGATCCTAATAAACATGCAGTTGCAACTATGGGTTCAAAAGAAGGTTATGTTAACTTAGTTCAAGCTATTGTAAATGTTGGTGATGTGGCAGTTGTACCAGATCCTACTTATCCAATTCACTCATATGCATTTATGTTAAGTGGAGCAGCAATTCATAAATTTGAACTTGGATTTCATGATGACTTTAGAGTTGATGAAGATTTATTCTTCGAGCGATTACAAAAAACTTTAGATGAATCAATTCCAAAAGTTAAATATGTATTAGTTAACTTTCCTCATAATCCATCATCTGCTACTGTTACACCAGAGTTTTACCAAAGACTTGTAGATTTAGCAAAAGTAGAAAGATTTTACATAATCTCAGATATCGCTTATGCAGATATTACTTTTGATGGATACAAAACTCCTTCTATTTTTGGAGCTGAAGGTGCGATTGATGTTGCAGTTGAAAGTTTTACTTTAAGTAAATCATATAATATGGCTGGCTGGAGAGTTGGTTTTATGGTTGGAAATGAAAGACTAATTGGAGCTCTTAAGAGAATTAAATCATGGCTTGATTATGGAATGTTTACTCCAATTCAAGTTGCAGCTGTTGTGGCGCTAGATGGTCCACAAGAATGTGTAGCTGAACATACTGAAAAGTATAGAGTAAGAAGAGATGTAATGATTGAAGCATTTAAAGATGCTGGTTGGGAAATGAATAAACCTAATGCATCAATGTTTATTTGGGCTAAAATACCTGAAAAAGCAAAACATTTAGGTTCAATGGAATTCTCAAAACAATTATTGACAGAAGCTAAAGTGGCGGTTAGTCCAGGTATTGGATTTGGTCATTATGGTGAAGGTTATGTAAGAATTGCTTTAATTGAAAATGAAAAAAGAATTAGACAAGCAGCGAAAAATATAAAAAAATATTTAAAAACTTTATAAAAAATAGGAATTAATATGTTAAAAGTAGGAATAATCGGTGTTGGAACTGTTGGTGCAAGTGTTGCAAATATTTTAAAAGATAATGCAGATATTATTACGGCACGAGCAGGAATGCAAATTGTTCCTATTATTGGACTTGTTAATAATCTGAAAAAAGAGAGAAATGTATCTATTCCTTTAACTGATGACTTTGATAAAGTATTAAATGATGATTCAATTGATGTTATTGTTGAACTTATGGGTGGAATTGAAAAACCTTTAGAAGTTGTTACTCAAGCTTTAAAAAATGGTAAATCAGTAGTAACTGCAAATAAAGCATTATTAGCTTATCACAGATATGACTTACAAGACTTAGCAGGAGATACACCTTTTGAATATGAAGCAGCAGTAGCTGGTGGAATTCCAATTATTAATGCTTTAAGAGAAGGATTATCTGCAAATCATATTATTTCTATTAAAGGTATTATGAATGGTACTTCTAATTATATGCTTACAAAAATGATTAATGAAAATGTTAATTATGATGTAATTTTAAAAGAAGCACAAGATTTAGGTTATGCAGAAGCAGATCCAACATTTGATGTTGGTGGTTTTGATGCAGCTCATAAATTATTAATTCTAGGATCAATTGCTTATGGAATTGATGCAAAACCTGAAGATATACTAATTGAAGGTATTGAAAATATTTCTCCTGCAGATATTGAATTTGCAAAAGAATTTGATTATGCAATTAAATTATTAGCAATTGCTAAAAAAGTAGGAACAGAAATTGAATTAAGAGTTCATCCAGTATTAATTCCTAATTCTCAAATGATTTCAAAAGTTGATGGTGTTATGAATGGTATTTCTGTAATTGGGGATAAAGTTGGTGAAACAATGTATTATGGACCAGGTGCAGGAGGAGATGCAACAGCATCTGCTGTAGTTGCAAACTTAATTGATATTGCTAGAAAAGGAAAAGGTTCTCCAATGTTAGGTTTTGAGAAAAATAATGTTGAGAAACTTACTTTAATGTCAAAAGAAGATATTAAATCAAAATACTATATTCGTTTAGAAGTAGAAGATAAAACTGGTGTATTAGCTAGAATATCTTCTTTACTTGAAGAAAATGGAATTTCAATTGAAAAAATTATTCAAAAACCTCTAACAAATGATTCTGCGAATTTATTTTTAGCAACTCATATTTGTTTAGAGAAAAATATAACTAAAGTATTAAAAGCTTTAACAAATTCTAAAGAAGTAAAAACAAAACCTGCAATGATTAGAATAGAGGATTAGTCCTCTATTCAATTAAGCCAATTTTTACTAATTAGCTTAAGGAACACACATGTCTACAAAACATCTACTCACAGATGATATCCCCTCTTTATTAAAACAAATAGCAATTCCTGCTAGTACTGGTATGTTTTTTAATACTATGTACAATGTTGTTGATACATTTTATGCTGGATTAATTTCAACTCAAGCAATTTCAGCTTTAACTTTATCATTTATGATCTTTTTTGTAATTATTGGATTTGGTTATGGATTCTCAGCTGCCATTACATCTTTAATTGGAAATGCTTTTGGAAGGCAAAAAAATCACTTAGCTTCAATATATGCTCACAAAAGTATTTTATTTTTTGTAATATTAGGTTTTTTACTAATGATAGTTGGATTTTATATATCACCTTATTTATTTACTTTACTTGGTGCAAAAGGATCATATCTACAAGATGCTAATGATTATATATCTGTAATTTTATTTGGAACTATATTTTTTATGATAAATTTTTCTCTAAATGCAATTTTAGTAGCCAGGGGAGATACAAAATCTTATAGAAATTCACTTATTATAGGTTTTTTTGCAAACTTAATATTAAATCCCTTATTTATTTATGGATTTTTATTTATTCCAGCAATGGGAATTAAAGGTTTAGCTCTTGCTACTGTATTAATTCAAGTGTTTAATAATATATATTTATTATATAAAGTATTGCAAACAAAACTTATTCACTTTAATAAACTAGAATACTTTTTACCTCATATAAAAATCTATAAAGATTTTTTACAACAAGGAATAGCATCTTCTCTTAATATGCTTATTATGTCATTTGGATCTTTAATACTTGTATATTTTGTATCTACGTATGGAGTTGATGCTGTTGCTGGTTATGGAGTTGGTTTTAGAGTTGAGCAGTTAATGTTATTACCCTCACTAGGATTAAGTACAGCCGTATTAACACTAGTTTCTAATAACTATGGTGCAAAACAGTATGAAAGAGTATATGAGATAGTTAAAAAAGCTTTAATATATGGTTTTTCTATTTCTACATTTGGAATTATATTCTTATACATCTTTGGAAAGTTTCTAATTTCACAATTTGATGATAATATAAACGTTATAAATTATGGTTATGATTATATATTAGTAGAAGTATGGATCTTTTATGCTTATATAGTATTATTTATAGCAGTATCTACACTACAGGCTATAAAACAAACTAAAATGATATTTTATATAGCTTTATATAGACAAATTGTTGCAAAACTATTAGTTTCATATTTAGTTGTTATATATCTTGAACTAGATTTTATTTATTTATGGATGGCAATATTAGTAATGATATATTCAGCAGCTATATTTGCGTTTATCCATACAAAAAATAAATTAAAACTTTTATGTAAATAAAAAAGGTTTATCCTTTTTTATTACATAGAATCTTTCATTGAATCTGTTTTATCCATCATATCTTTATGCATTGAATCTTTTTTCATCATACCATCGTGTTTTTTCTCCATCATAGTATCATGCATCTTATCTTTTTTCATCATTGTATCATCCATCGAAGATGAAGAATTTGAACAAGCAACAAATAAACTAGCAAGAGCAATAGAGAAAACTATTATTAACTTTTTAGAGATTCCATTTTCTTTTAACATTTTAAATCCTTTGTTTTTATATGAATGATTATAGAGTTATATTGTGTAGTGAATGTTAAGAAATAATATTTTTTATGATTTATAGATGAAAGTTTAGTAATTTTTATTAGTATGTTTTTTTTGATTATTGTTTGAAGTAATTATATTTGCTAAATTGGTTGCGGAAACAAGATTTGAACTTGTGACCTTCGGGTTATGAGCCCGACGAGCTACCGAGCTGCTCTATTCCGCGATCAATATATATATAAGTAAAATGGAGCGGGAGACGAGACTCGAACTCGCGACAATCTGCTTGGAAGGCAGAGGCTCTAGCCAACTGAGCTACT
>JABSOL010000044.1:12143-17408 GCA_013215985.1 Campylobacteraceae bacterium | reverse complement strand
GTCCAAGTTGTATTCCTTGCTAATAAATCTATATCTGCACTTTGTAAAGATGTAAATCTTTCTTTTGCATTTAGAGCAATAAATTTTACTTTTTTTGGATCTGAAAAAATTGCAGATGCCACTGATCTACAAAAATCAACATCTAAACCTTCCCAAACACCTTTAGTTGAAATTGAAGAAAAACCTGGTAAACCTGTATGTACTCCTCATGACAAATAACCTTTTGCTTTAACATTTTCTAACGTGTCAGCTTGAACATTAGTACTTAATAAAGTAATAACTGTAAAAGAGCCAGTAATAATCTTATTTATAATTTTCATTTTATCTCATTAGCTCAAAGAATCAAGAAAGTTTTTAATTTCATTTTTTTGTATATTTATTTCATAATCTTGAATTCTTTTTATTTCTTCTTCAAAGTCTTTTTCATTTTCAAAAGTTTTATTTTCTAATAAAATATTTTTTAATCTATTATAAGTTGAAATCATCTGATTATTATCAAATTCAGGATGATATTGAACCCCCACAAAAATTCCTCCCATATAAGATATTTCTATAGCTTGGACTTCATAAAAATTATTAAAAGCTAAAACTTGTGAATTTAAAGGAATTTTTTTAACATAATCTTTATGAGTACAAAAAGATTTTGTACTTATATTTTTAAATAAAAAATGCTTTGCGCCCTCTTTTGTTAATTGCAGATTTTCTAAAATTCCTATTTCATAAACTGACTTGTCCGAATATACTTCACCCCCTGCAACTTTTACTGCTAATTGAAATCCAAAACAAGAACCATATATTGGAGTTTTTGATACAAAAGCTTTTTCACATAATTTCATTTGGATATTTACCTCAGCATCATTTACGCATAAAGCTGATCCTGTTATTAATATTGCTTTATATTTTTTAAGGTCTTTTATACTTGGCATTAGAAAGTTTTTAAACATAGGACATATAATATCTATTTCATAATCTCCTAAAATATTTATTAACTTTTTAAAAAGCTCTGAATATCGTAAAGCATTATATTCTTCTATATTTTCGCAGGCTTTTTGTGTATTTGATTCAATTATTAATATCTTTTTCATTATAAACCTTCATATGAACCTGATTGAGCTGCTTTAAACAATTTTAATAAATCATTTTCACTTAATTTTTTAGCATTTGTTATTGTTGATGGGTCTGCATATGCACCTATGGCTATTTCTTTTGTTTTATCATCATTTATACCTATTTTTTGTAAAGATGTAGGAATATCTAGTTTTTTTCTTAAGTTAATTATAAAATCAAATAAACTATCAAAACCAGGATTTTTAATATCTAAGTACATACATATTCTTTTTAATTTGTTTTGAGTTACATCTTTGTTCTGATATAAAGAATACGGTAATATTATTGCATTTGCTAAACCGTGAGCTGTATTATATATACCTCCTAATTGATGAGCAATACTATGAGTTGAACCTAAACCTTTTTGAAAGGCAGTGGCACCCATCATAGAAGCTATTATCATATCAGCACGTGCGTCTTCATTATATGCATTTGTGTACACAGATAATAAAGAGTTTTTAATTAATCTCATTGATTCTAGTGCTATTGCATCTGCTTGAGGATGAAACACAGGTGAACAATATGCTTCAAGTGAATGAACAAAAGCATCTATGCCTGTCCAAGCTGTAATATTTTGAGGTAAATCATAAGTAAGGTTTGGATCTAGAATTACAAGTGAAGGTAATAAAGTAGGATGAAAGATTATCTTTTTACTTTGAGTAAAACTATTAGTTATTAAACTTGCACGCCCTACTTCTGATCCTGTTCCTGCTGTAGTTGGAATTGCAATAATTTTACATACTCCATTTACTCTAGCTTTTTTATAATTATCACCTACATCTTCAAATTCCCAAAGATCTAATACTTGGTTTTGCATAAAAGCAATTGTTTTACCAGCATCAATAGCAGATCCTCCTCCTATTACTATAATTGCATCGTTATTATTCTTTTTATACTGTTTAACACCCTCAATTATACTTTTATAAGTGGGATTACTTTGTATATCGCAAAAAATATCAAAAGGAAACTTAGATTTGATAAATATATTCACAAAATCTCTAATTAAATCTAATTTAACTAAACCTTCATCTGTAACTATAAGAGGATTCTTAATATTTAGCTCTTTACAGAATTCTATTATTTGCTTTGATCTATTATGTCCAAAACGTATATTCGTAGGATAATTCCAATTTACATCAGCTCTCATAATATCTCTCCTTATAATTTAAAGTTAAATGATTTTAATCTGCTTACACTCTCATATGCAAAAACACTTAATGATATTCCTTTTCCAGACTCTTTTACTCCACCCCAAGCTAAAGCAGGATCTAAATAATCACATTTATTTAAAAATACTGTTCCTACTTTTAATCTTTTAGCTATATTTTTTGCTTTTTTTATATCTTGTGTATATATAGAAGCACTTAATCCATATATACTGTCATTCATAAAATATAAGGCTTCTTCATCATTAAGTACTTTCATAATTCCAACTAGTGGTGCAAAACTCTCTGATTTCATTAAAGTCATATTATGTTTTACATTAACTAAGATATGAGGTGATAAATAAGAAGTTCCTTTTTTTGAAGCTGGAAATAATTTCTCACTAACTAAAGACTTAGCACCTAGTTTTACAGCTTCATTGATTTCCATTGCTGCTTTCTCTCTAGCTCTTTTACTTATCATTGGTCCTAGAGTAGTCTTTTTTAAAGATGGGTTATCTAGTATATATGTTTTAGTAAGATCCACAAATCTTCTCACAAAATCTTGATATACTTTTTCATGTACATATATACGCTCAATAGAACAGCAAGACTGCCCTGAATTAAAAAAAGCACCATCAACTAAGTCTTTAACTGCTATATCTACATCTGCATCACTTCTTACATAAGCTGCATCTTTTCCACCTAGCTCGAAAGAACAATTAATAAACTTTTCTTTTATGCTTTCTTGTATACTTAAAGCTCCTTTTTTAGATCCTGTAAAAAAGACTGCTTGTATTTCTTCTTTTTTTAATAAATAATCTGTATTTTCATGGCTTAAATATAAACTTGAGAATACTCCCTTAGGTAGATTTGCTTTAATAAAAGCTTCTTCATATCTTTTTGCTACTAGTGGTGTATATGATGATGTTTTAAAAACAAGACAGTTTCCTGCTAGAAGTGCAGGTACTAGTATATTAACAGATGTTAAAAAAGGATAATTCCAAGGAGATAATAAAAATACAAGACCTAGGGGTGTTTTCTCTATATATCTATCGTATCCTTTTATAGGATCAGGAGTATAATCCTCTAAAGCTTTATCTGCTACTTCTATTAAATAATCAGCTCTTTGTCTAAAAGTATTAAGCTCCCCCATTGTAAATGAAATAGGTCTACCTATTTGCCAAGTAAGCTCAGATGCTATTTCTTCTTTTAAAGATTCTATAACATCTAAAAACTTTGATATATACTCTTTCCTTTTAGATAAGCCTATATCAAACCAAAATTCTTGGGCTCTTGATGCAGAAGAAATTACAGCATCTATTTCTTTTTTACTTGAATATACAAAAGTTTTGTAAATCTTATCATTTATAGGTGAAATCACATCAAAAGTATTCATATCTATCCTTATGTTTTAAATTATTTCAAAGTATCTATTTAACTGCCAATCTGTAATAGCTTTTAATTGTTCGTTCGCTTCATGTTCTCTAGTTATTACATAATGTTTAACAAACTCTTCTCCAAACAACTCTTTAGCAACTTCAGAATTTTTAAGTTTTTGTGCTGCTTCGTGAAGTGTTCTAGAAAAAGAGTATTTTTTATCTATATTTTGAGTATAAGCTGAGCCTATTACTTCTTCACTTGGTAATATCTTATTTTTAATACCCCATAAACCAGAAGCAATAGCAGCTGAGAGTGCAATATATGGATTAATATCAGCAGCAGTAACTCTAAATTCTACTCTTTGATTACTAGAACTTCCAACGATTGCTCTTAAAGCACAAGTTCTATTATCAACGCCCCAAGTAGCTTGAGTTGGTGCCCAAAATCCTGGTATTAATCTTGTATATGAATTACAAGTAGGAGCATACATACATAATAACTCAGGTAAGAGTTTTTGCTGTCCTCCTATGAAATATAACATCTCATCTGATACGTCATCTTTTTTCTTTTTATCATAAAATATGTTCTTTTTATTTTTATCTAGTACAGATATATGTAAATGTCCCGATTGTCCTGGATAATCATTTAAACACTTAGCCATAAAAGTAGCCATATATGATTTTTTCTGAGCAAATACTTTTGTAAATGTTTTAAACAATACTGCGGAATCTGCCATTTTTAATACTTTTCCATATTTTAAAGCTGCTTCAATAACTCCAGGACCTGTTTCTGTATGTAATGCTTCTATTGGCATAGACATTTTTTCACATAAATCCATTAACTCATAATAAAAATCACTATGCACAGAAGATCGTATAATTGAATAACCAAACATTCCTGGTGTAAAATGTTCTAAGTTTTTATAATTCTTTTCTCTTATGCTCTTAGGCGTTTCGTTAAACATAAAAAACTCATACTCAACAGAAGCAAATACTTCTAAGTTCATATCTTCCGCCATTTTTATTATTCTTTTTAATAAAGACCTAGGACCTATATTTTTATACTTTTCATTTAGTGAAAAATCTAATAAAAACATAATTGAATTATCTTCAAGAGGTAATTCTCTACACGTTCTTACATCAATAAAAGCGTGTGCATCTGGATATCCTGTGTTATCACCTGATACAGAACTTTTTTTATATAATTCATCATTACAATCCCAAGCAAATATAACATCACAAAAACCAAGACCTTCTTTTAATGAAGAAATAAACTTTTCAGATGATATATACTTACCTCTTAATACACCATCAATATCACAAGCTGCAAGTTTTACTTTAGAAATGTTTCTTTGTTTAATTAGTTTTATTGCATCTTTTGAAGTTTTTACATCTTTTGCATTTAATAATTTTTTAGACATTGTAATTCCCTTGTAATCAAAAGTATTTATAATATATAAAGATTCATAATAAATGATATTATTATTTAACAATAGTAATAAGATATAGATAAAAAACAAATAAAATAATTTAGTTAGATATAAAAAGTAAATTTAATTATATTTAATAAGCTTAAAAAATATAACTTTTATTGTTTTTTTAAGATAGTTTTTTAATTGTATATGTCATTATCT
>JABSOL010000044.1:7076-12133 GCA_013215985.1 Campylobacteraceae bacterium | reverse complement strand
ATGTATTATCAAAACATCTGTTTTCTTAAGGAATTAAGATTCAACATTACAATATTGTAAAATGTGGAGAAACAAAATGAAAAGAATTAAAATATTAAGTACTCTTTTAGTACTAGCAATTGGAAGCCTTAGCCTTCAAGCACAAGAAACATTAAAGATATTAACTTGGAAAGGTTATGCACCTCAAGCATTAGTTGAAAAGTTTGAAAAACAAACTGGTATTAAAGTTAAAGTAACATATTCAAATAATGAAGAAATGATTGCAAAACTTAGAGCTACTAGAGGAGCTGGTTTTGATTTAGCACAACCTAGTCAAGATAGAATCTCTTCTATTCAAAAAAAATACAAAATCTATCAAGCTATTGATTATTCAAGAATCAATGAAAAAAATATTATTGGCTCAATGTTAAAAGCAGTTAAAAAGAATACAAAAGTAAAAAATGACTCTTATGCAGTTCCTTTTAATTATGGAACATCTGGTTTAATTGTAAATACTAAATTAGCACCTAAAGCTTTAGATTATGATGCATTACTAAATAAAGCTTATGCGGGTAAAATTACTTATAGACTAAAAAGACCTACTCTTTTAGCTATTGCTTTTGCACAAGGGAATAATCCTTTTGATAAATATTCAAATACAGAAGAGTATAAAGAACTAATGACTCAAGTTAGTAAAGATCTAATGAAGGGTAAAAAAATTGTTAAAAACTATTATGCTAATGGTGATGCTTTACTTGAACTTCTAAGAAGTGGAGAAGTTGTAGTAGCAATGGGTTGGGACAATGGTGGATGGAAACTTCATAAAGAAAATAAAGATATTGATTTTATAGCTCCAAAAAGTGGTGCTTTAGGATGGATTGATACTTTTACTATTCCTGCAAAAGCTAAAAATGTTGAAGCTGCTTATAAATGGATTAATTTTATGTTAGAAGCTAAGAATGCAGCTTATTTCACAAATAAAGAAAATTATGGAACTGCTTCAAAAGGCGCAGGTAAATATTTAAATGATGAAATTAAAAACAACTTTAATAGATCTTTCTCAAAAGCAGATATAGATAATATTAATTGGTACCCGCCAGTACCTGCAAAACTAGAAAAAATAGAAGCAAAACTATTAGATAAAATTAAAGCTTCTAGATAAAACTTATAAAAATATAAGGATTTTTCCTTATATTTATACTCAATATTTAAAAGGTAAAAAATGAATAACGTTTTAGAAATTATAGACCTAGAAAAACACTTTGAAGATTTTAAAGCCGTTAATGGTCTTAGTTTTAATGTAAAAGAAGGTGAATTCTTTTCCATTTTAGGCCCCTCAGGATGTGGAAAAACAACCCTCCTTCGTATGATTGCTGGTTTTGTAGAACAAAGTAGCGGAGATCTTAAAATAAGAAATAAAGATATGAAAGGAATTGCAGCTAATAAAAGACCTGTAAACCTTGTTTTCCAAAACTTAGCATTATTCCCTATGATGAATGTTGAAGAGAATATAGCATTCGGACTTCAAAGACAAAATCTTGAAAAAAAAGAAATTGAAAAAAAAGTAGAAGATATTTTAGAAAAAGTTCATCTAAAAGGTTATGGGAAAAAAGAAGTTTCACAACTCTCAGGAGGACAAAAACAAAGAGTAGCAATTGCTAGGTCTTTAGTTTTAGAACCTTCAATATTACTTTTAGATGAACCTTTAGGGGCATTAGATTTAAAACTTCGAGAATCTATGAAAATTGAATTAAAAAAACTACAAAAAGAATTTGGAACTACATTTATTTACATTACACACGATCAAAGTGAAGCTTTAGTTATGAGTGATAGGGTAGCTGTTATGAATAATGGTAGATTTGAACAAATAGATACTCCTAAAAATCTTTATGCAAATCCAAAAACATCTTTTGTAGCAGGTTTTGTAGGTGAAGCTAATATATTTACAGCAACTTATAAAAATGATTTACAAATATGTCTAAATCAAGATAAAGAAGATTTTGTAATAAATGTTAATTTTATTGAAAAAGTATCAGATAAATGTAAATTATACATAAGACCTGAAGCAATTATTTTATCACCTTCTAAAGATATAAAAGATTTAAATAGATTTAATTTAATAGTAAAAACTATTTTATTTGATGGTTCAAATACTAAACTTTTAACACAAATTGAAAATACTTCTTATGAGTTATTAGTTTCACTTCCTCAAAATAAACAATTCGCACACATAAAAGTTTCTGATGTATTAGAAGCTGGAGTTGATTATATTGATTGTAAAACATATGCGAGCTAAGATGAAAAATATAAAACAACTCTCATTTTATATCTTTTTTGTTCCTGTAATATTATGGTTAGCCTTACTAATTGTAATTCCGCAGTTTGAACTATTGATTATGTCTTTAAGATATGAAAATGATTTAGAAGAGATGGTTTGGTCTTTTGAGAATTATAAAGAGTTTTTTGTAAATGATATATACTGGCTTACTTTTATTAGAACAGCTTTTTATGCCATTTTTGTAACTTTTTTAACGCTGATTATTACTTTTCCAATAGCTTTTTATATTACAAAACTTGTAAATAAAAGATATTCTGCATTTTTAATAATTTTACTTCTTTTACCTTTTTGGGTTTCTGAACTAGTAAGAGTATATGGTTGGACTATTTTATTACGTGAGAGTGGAGTTATTAACTACTTTTTAATGAGTTTAAATATCACAGACTCTGGTATTGAAATGTTATATAATGATGTAACTATGATAATGGGACTTGTATATACTTCAATGTTATTTATGATAATTCCAATTATTTCTTCACTTGATGGAATGGATGATTCATATATTGAAGCGGCTTATGATTTAGGGGCTTCAAAACTTACTATTTTATTTAAAATTATTATTCCATATTCTTCTTCTGGAATAGTATCTGGATGTATTGTAGTATTTATGTTAACTTTGGGTAATTATTTAACACCTAATTTAATGGGTGGAAAAAACTCTTTATGGTTTACGGAGCAAATTTATAATCAATTTATATCTTCATTAAATTGGAATCAAGGTGCAGCATTTGGATTTTTACTTTTAATTTTATCATCATTTATAATTTGGTTAGGTCTTAAACTTACCCGTCAGAATCTATCAAAGGCTTTAAGATGATAAGAACTTTAGTTAATAGTAAAACATATACAATTACATTTAAAATATATGTAGTTTTGTTTTTTATATTTTTATTTGCACCTTTATTAGTAACATCTGTTTTAGCATTTAATGATTCAGATTTTCCATCACTGCCTTGGAATGCGTTTACTCTTGATTGGTTTATAGCTAATAATGAAAACCGTGTTGGTATTTTTTATGATTCATTAAATTTGTTAAGTATGTGGGTTTCTGCGCAAACTGCTTTTTTTGTATCAATATTTGCTTTGACTTTAGGAACATTTGCAGCATTCTTATTTGAAAGAGAAGAGTTTAGATTTAAAGGTCTTTTATACTTTTTAGCCCTTAGTCCTTTAGTAATTCCTGGTGTAATTTTAGGAATTTCTTTACTTATTTCTGTTAATACTTTAGGTTTATATTTAGAAAATACTTTTGACTTAGATTTTGAAATTCTACGACCTAGTTTTTGGTTAGTTGTAATTGGTCAATTTGCTTTTATTAGTACTTTTGTATTATTAGTAGTATCAGCACGATTAAGAAAGTTTGATAATACTTTAGAAGAAGCAGCTTTAAATTTAGGTGCAAATAAGTTTGAAACGATAAGATATATTATATTGCCTTTTTTAAAACCAGCACTTTTAGGTGCAGGAGCAGTTGCATTTTTAATGAGTTTTGAGAACTTTAATACAACACTATTTTTAATAGGTTCAGATACAACTTTACCTGTTAATTTGTATCTTCAAGTAAGAGATGGAAGTACACCAGTTATTAATGCAATTTCATTTTTATTAATTATGGGAACGTCGATAATGGCATTATTAAATCTATTTTTCTCAAAACAGACAAAATAGTAGATTTCATGGGTAGGAGTTTTTAATGGCTTTTTTTGATAATTTTAAACATAAAAAGAATCTTATTGCATCGCATAGAGGATTTAGAAGTATAAGAGCTGAAAATACTCTTCCTGCTTTTAAAGCTTCTATAGGGAAATGTGATTTTATTGAATTTGATGTAAGTATCACAAAAGATGGAGTTCCTATTATTATTCACGATAATACTTTACATAGAACTTCAAATATAAAACAGAGACCTGATCTAAGTAACAAAACTTTTATTCACGAATTTACTCTAAAAGATTTAAAATCATTAGATTTATCAACGTGGTTTAAAAGAAAGGACCCTTTTAAAACAATTAAAAATAAACTTGTAAATAAAAATGAAATAAGAAAAGATAAAATTCTTACTTTAAGAGAGCTTCTAAAGTTTTGTAAAATAAATAATCTTTACGCAAATATTGAGATTAAAGATTTAACAATTACTCCATTTGATAAAATTATAGTCTCAAAAATAATAGAAGTAATAAAAGAAATAGAAATGGAAGATTTTGTATTATTATCATCTTTTAAACATTTATATTTAAAAGAAGCTAAAAATATAGCTCCATTAATACAAAGAGCTGCTTTAATAGAAGATAAACATCCAGATAACATATTAGAGTATTTAAAAGATTTAGACGTCTGTGCGTATAACTGTGATGATGAAATTATAAATGGAGAAATAATAAAACTCTTAAATGAAAATAATTATTATGTGAATGTTTTTACAGTTAATTCAAAACAAAGAGAAAAAGAACTCTTTGATTTGGGAGTAAAATCTATTTATACAGATTTTTTGCTTTAGATATAAATAGCTTCTATTTCGTCATTATCTTCATCTTCTTTTTTGTCTTTAATATTATATAACTCTTTTGCAGTTAGTTTTTCTTTTATAATTAAATGTACAGGATGAATAATGTTTAGATTTTCTGTTTTTGTCTCTTTTTTTATTTCTTCTTTTTTATCTTCTTTTCTTCTTTTTTCAATAAGTCTATTTTTTCTTCTTTCAAACTTATGTTTCTCTTTATCATATTTAAGAAATTCATGT
>JABSOL010000044.1:0-7066 GCA_013215985.1 Campylobacteraceae bacterium | reverse complement strand
AATAAATTAAAAAATGAAAATAAATATTCTTCACTTATTTCATCATTATTTGAAATAGAAGATTTTGAGTTGTAAAAAGAAAAAAACAGACTATATGTTTGATTATTAATAATTTTTAAATGTCTTAAAGATTTGATAATATCTATTTCATCAAACTTTTCCCATCTTTTAAGGATATTTTCTTCTATTGCTTCAAAAAGATTTGTTTTATTAATATCTTCTAAAACGAGACTAGTTCCAAAAAATTCTATTCTTCTTAGGATATTAATATAATAAGCAGTAAATAATTCATGTAAGGCATAGAGGTAATGTTTTTGTAGTAAATGAGTGTTAGCTTCTGTAATTGAAAGAATCTCATCTTCACTAAGGTTATAGTTTTCAAACTCTAAAATAAAAGTATTCATCGCTCTCTCCTTTTAGTAATTAGTTTTATTATACTAATACTAAGAAAAGGTTAGCTTAAATATGAATATTTAATATAATAAAAAAGCCTAAGCCTTTTTATTATATATTTTAAAAGTCCAAGAAGGTGAAGTAATATCACCTCTTGTATCTAAAATTTCTTCATAGTATTTTTCTTCATTTAAATTCCAAGTAGATAAATCAAGTTCTTTTAAATGTGCATCAGCTTTACCTTCATAGTTAACTTCTGATAAATACATTTTATTTATATATGGAAATAAACTTTCATAAACGTTAGCTCCACCAATTACAAATAATTCTTTTTCGCCTGAATCTTTTGCAAAATCTATAGCTTTTTGAATATCATTAAAAGTGTGAACTCCATCGAAAGTAAAACCTGAGTTACTAAGTACTATAGAAGTCCTATTAGGTAAAGGTTTTCCAATTGATTGAAATGTTTTTCTTCCCATTAAAATATGATGACCAGAAGTAATAGTTTTAAAGTTTTTAAAATCTTCACTAATATGCCATAACATTTTATTATCTAAACCAATTTCTCTATTTTTACCATATGCAACTATCATTGAAATTATCATTATACTGCCATCTTTGCTTTAATTGAATCATGTGATTTATAATTTTCTAGTTCAAAATCTTCCATTTTGTAATCAAATATAGATTTAATATCTTTATTTATTTTCATAGTAGGCATAGAATATATTTCTCTACTTAATTGTAAGTTTGCTTGTTCTATATGATTTGAATATAAATGAGCATCACCAAAAGTATGAATAAAATCACCTAATTCTAAATCACAAACTTGTGCAATCATCATAGTTAATAATGCATAAGAAGCAATATTAAAAGGAACACCTAAAAAGATATCAGCGCTTCTTTGGTAAAGTTGACAAGATAATTTTCCATTTGCCACATAAAATTGGAAAAAAGTATGACAAGGTGGAAGTGCCATTTTTTCAATTTCACCAACATTCCAAGCAGATAAAATTAATCTTCTTGAATTAGGATTTGTTTTAATTTGATTAATAAGTTCCGATAATTGATCAATGCTTGAACCATCATAATTTTTCCAAGATCTCCATTGAGCTCCATAAACAGGTCCAAGTTCTTTTACAAGCTCAGAGTTTTCATAACCTAAATTTTTACCTTGAGCGTTTGCATTTGCAGTCCATACAGTTTTTTTATCAATAATATTTTCACGTTTGTCACCGTGGTGAATTTCAGCTAAACGTCGCTCATCTGTAGAACCTTCAATAAACCATAATAACTCGGAAACAATTGCTTTTAAATGACATTTTTTTGTAGTTACTAAAGGAAAACCTGAATTTAAATCAAATCTCATTTGATATCCAAATACAGAAGTAGTTCCTGTACCTGTTCTATCTTCTTTTAAAACACCTGTTTCTAATACATGTTTCATTAAATCTAAATATTGTTTCATTTTTTTCCTATATATGTTTTTTGTATTTTACTATATTCTTTTTATTTTTCTGCTAAATAATTTAAACATTTTTATTTTTTTGCTAAATCATCATATTTTAGAAATCGTTTAAGATCATCTCTAAAAGAATCACTTAAAGAATCATAAGATCTTTTCATTCTATGATATTTTCCAATTTGATTTCTTTTTTTTGAATTACTCATGCCTCTTAGTAAATAATGATAACGAATAAGTTTTTTTGTATATGAAGAAAGAGGCCAATTTTTAACTATTTGATAAGATATTTCTTCATGATTTGTAAAAGAATACTCACCTGTAACTTTGTCACTATTTTTTTGATAAGCAATAATAGGTTTTGCGATATCGTGTAAAAACGCAGCACCTAACATTTTATATTCTTTATTCTTTAAAACATAATAAACAACATACATAGTATGAAGAAAAACTCCATGAGCATGCCATTTATTTTGTTTATATAAAAAACTTTTTAAAAAAACCATTCTAAAGATTCTACTTAATCTCATTTTTATCCGTTTCTTAATTTATCTCTTAATTCACCTAATTTTTGAGCAATAATATTTGCTTCTTTTTCTAATTTTGAAACATGTCCTAAAGACTCCATAATTACGATGTGATTTTGAGCTATTGCTTTTTCAATTAAATCTAATAAAGGTAAAAAGTTATCTTTATATGATGATTTATCTTTCATTTTTTCTTTGAAATCATAATCGATTCCATGTAAAAACTTAGAAATAGCAATTAAATTACCTTTGATTTTATAAAATTTATCATCATTAGTAAACATTGTTGATTTAACCATTACATTAGTTTGTAGTTGTTGTTTTAACTTATCTAAAACCTCTGCTAAATTATCAGAATTAACAATAAATACAGCTTTTTTATCAACTACTTCTTTTGATTGATCTTTTTCTAATTGATCTAAATATAAATTAATATTTCCAATTGTATCTTTTACTCTTGTAGTATATGAAGTAAAAATAGGTAAGTTATAATCTGCATAAATATTAGATCTAGCTTTTACTAAGTATTTATTAGCGCCACCTGTTCCTCTATTTCTAGCAAGATTATTTTCCAGCGTATTAATAGAAATTCTAAACATTTCAATTTGACCGATTTGTTCATAATATTTATTATCAATATAAAGATTAACTCCAGTAAAATTAGTTACTAAACCTTCATCTAATAAGTCCTGAAGTCCATTTTTAACTGAGTTAACAGTAGTTTTACCTTCAAGGTTTTTATACACTGTAATAGCTTTTGCAGTATCTTGTGTAATACTATAAAATGGGGCAACTAGTAGTGATACGGGGAATAACCATAGTACAAAACATAAAATAGATATAATTACAATATTAAAAAGTACTTTAAAAAAAGCCTTCCATTCACTAAAGTTTGCTATACCCTTGCCAAAAAAAGCAAATATACTTTTTATCATTTCCATATTCTCTCCAATATAATTATAATTTTTTTATTTATTATAATAATTATAACATATTAGTTTTAAAATAAATATTGTAGTTTAAAGTAGATAAGTTAAGCCAAAAAAGCTTAACTTATTAATTATTTTTAGTTGTCAGAAGTGTTTTTATTATCTCTAATAAATATTTTTTTCAAAAATTTAGCAACATTTCCAGTTAAACCAGCTTTTGACTCAGAGTTTTCAATTGAATTATTAATCGTTTCATTTGATTTTAACTCTAAATTATTAGAAGATATTTTTGCTTGAGTTAATGTAATTTTATTAGATACATTAATTTTAGCAGTTTGAGCTGTAATTGAACTCTCTTCAATAACATTTGAATTATTTATTTTTTCGAATCCAGCACCTAAAGTAGCAGTTTTAGCTAATCTTTTTAAATAATCTTTTACTTTTGTTGAGTTAGTTCTTTTATCACTTTCAAGTTGAACTTTAATTGCAGTAGCTGCAATTGGCTCATTTTTACCATCAACTCTTACTTCTTCTTGTGCTTCATGAGCTAAACCAGCATTAACATTAACTTCTAAAGATTTAAGGCTTGAAGATTGGCTAGTTAAATTTAAATCACCAGCTGTATTAATAACAAGATCAGAAGCATTAATTGATGTAGATACAAGGTTTAAATCTTTGATTGAATCAATATTTAAATCATTAGCATTGATTTTTGTATTTTTATAAATAACTTCATCAGAATTTCCAACACTTACAGTAAATCCAATATCACCTGTTTTACTTGATTTACTTACTGTATCTTTTTTAGAAATTCCAGCATTTAACTTAGTTGTAAATCCCCAAGAGTCTGAAGTATTAACTTCTTTTAAACCTTCTACGTTTATATCACCATTTGATGAAACAATATTTAAATTATCTGCATTAATTTCTAATGCTTTTAAATCAATATTTGAAGCTTGTATATTTAAATCATTTGAAGCTTGTATATTTGAAACAATATCTTTATTACTTATTTCATTTGATTTTTCTAAATCTAATTCAAGAGAAAAACTTTTAGAAGTTTTTCCAGCTTTACCTTTACTACCACCAATAGAAATCCCACCTGAATAACTTTGAGAATTTTTATCACTAGATTCTACATTAGAAGAAATATTAATATTATTTGAAGCAATTAAATCAATATTTTTATCACTTGTAATATTTGTACCTTCTAAGTCTAAATTATTTGAAGAAGAAATAATAATTCCTTCTTTTGAAGAGATATTACTTCCTTTAGTACTTAAACTTTTATCACTTTCATCAGAATAAGAACCTTCTATACTTCCTCCAATTGATTTAGCACCTTTTGGAATTGTACTTCCTGAAATTGAAAGACCAGCAGAGTATTCTCTTTTAAAATCAGATTTTGTAGATTCAACTTTTTTAAATGCTACATTCTTACCTGCATCAACTGCAATTGTTCCATTTTCTGAAGATAAATTAGTACCTTCAAATATAACATTGTTATTAGCAGATACATTTATATCATTTGAAGAACTTAGATTTCCGCTTAAAGCTTCTGAGTCATTTATTAAATGAATTGTATTTGAACCTTTTCCGTAAAGACTAACAGATACATCAGCACCAGTTGAAGTTCCAACACTTCCTCCAACTTCAGCTGTAGTTTTTCCTGAATCTAAATCAAATGTATTCTTAACAGCTTTGTTTTGATATTCATTTGAAGATATATTAATATCAGATGATGAAACATAAGTACTAGCTTCGTCTGAAATTTTGTTTCCTACATTAATTACAATATTAGATGCATTTATTTCATTTATTTTTTTATTAATTGCTTTTGAGTTTTCATATGATTTTTCAACAGCAACATCTAAAGTAATTTTAGCTTCTGGAATTTCTATATCTTGAAATGATATATTATTTTTAATATCTATAATTGAAGATGATAAATCTTTAACTTGACCAATTACATCTTGATCTACAATATCATTTACACTTCTAGAAATATCACTTCCATCTGCTAATATACTCTTACCAGATGAATTAACAATATTTTTTGAAGAATCAATAATTTCAACTAGTGAATCTTTTAATTTAATAACATTTCCAGAAATATCAGTATTGAAAATTTTAGTAATTGAATCTTTAATAGGTGCAGTTATACCTGAATAATCAGCTTCTACTCCAATGTTTACTGATACAGATAAATCTTTATTATTAATATCAACAGAATCATTAGCTGCAATATTCACTAAATCATTTGCAGATACTGCATAAGTACCTTTAACTTTAGAAATACTACCTTCTTGAGTCAATGTATCTTGTGCATTAATAATAAAATCACCAGCTATATCGTTATTATTAACATCTGCTGTTTTACTTGTTTTCTTTTTATCACTATTAATATGATCAACTGCAAGTGACACTCTACCTTTTTCTAAACCACCCTCAAACGCAATACCAACTTCTGTTGATACTTCTGTTGAATTCTCAACTTTAACACTGTGTGATGCTTTAAAATTAACATTTTCAGCATTAATACTTACATCACCTTCTGTAGTTGTTAAATCTGATGCTGTAATTGTAATATCATTATTTGCATTAAGATTAATATTTCCAGCTTTTATACTTGAAGACACAGAATCTGTACTTAAGTTCTCAGACGTATTTGCTGTATGTTTAATAGAAAGAGAAAGTTTACCTTGAACATCTCCATCTTTTTTAGCAGATGCAGTTAATTCTAAAGAACTAGAGTTTTCTTTGATATTATTTTCTTCATAAGCATTAATAATATTAATGTTTTTTGAAGATGTAATATTTAATTCCCCTAAAGATTCAATTTCACTTGCAATAATTGATGAATCTAAAGCAGATACTAAATTTAAAGTATTTCCAGCTTTAATATTTGAAGCAAATGAAGATGTTGAATCTTCATTAATATCATTTGACTTATTAGTAATATTAAATATTGTTCCATTTCGTGAAGAAGAAGTAGAAGATGATGAATTTAATACATTATCAATTGTTAAGTTTTTAGCTGATTGAACAGATAAGTCATTGCTTGCATTAACTTTACTTCCAGATATTTTAATATCATTACCCGCTAATAAATTAATATTAGTAGAATCTAAATCAGATGAATGATTAGTTGTATTTTTAGATGTACTTGATACATCAGATCCTCCACCTATTCCACCCCAGTAAGTTTTATCATCACTTGAATTGTTATGTGAACTTGTACTGTTTACACCAATTGAGATATTTGAAGACGCTAATACATTAATATCTTTATTAGCTTTTAATGATGCAGATACAATATTTACATTTTTATTAGCTTTAATATTAATCGATGAATCTGCTTTAATTTCTGTTTTTGAAATATTTTCATATTTACTAGATTTTGAATTATTACCCGTTGTTAATGATGCTGTTTCATTTTTTCTATATACAGTAAAATTATTTTCTATTTTTGCTGTACTTGAATCTAAATTAATGTCATTAGATGATTTTATATTAACATTATTAGAAGCTCTTAAGTTTGCAGCGTTTAAATTAATATCACCATTTGTAGACTCTAGTAAAATATCATTAGATGCAGTTAAAGATGAAGAAATTTGTTCTTCTTTTACATTATTAGTATTTTCATTATGAACCCAAGAATAGAACCAACGATGACTAGCATCTTTTATTTCTTGACTAATTTTTTTACTCTCAATTATTACTGTTGATGCTTTAATAGAAATATTAGAAGCTTT